>JAUVQU010000217.1 GCA_030597965.1 Cellvibrionaceae bacterium | reverse complement strand
CCTGCGGCTTGACCAACCGAGAAATGGAGATCATTTCGTTACTCAGTGCAGGCTCTTCCAATCAACAAATTGCCGACAAACTCTTTGTGAGTGAGCACACGGTTAAATCACATCTTTACAACATCTTTAGAAAAATCAATGTGCATAACCGCATTCAAGCACTGAATTGGATTCACCAAAACTTGGGTCCGATTCTGCCTAATATCGAAACGGCACGCAGCTTACAGCGGCATCGGTAATCGCAAGGAGCCTCACGTCATGGGCAACTTATTAAAAAGAACAACGCATTACCTTCTGCTCATTGCCACACTTTCCATGAGTGCGCTTGCGGCCATGGCGAGCGAAGAGGAAAGCACAAACGATCAACAGGAAGTGAATGCAATCAATCAGCTTTCTAGTCCTGACGGGCCAGCAATTCAAAGCCGGGCTTACCCTAGCAGCGAGTTAACGGGCGTCATGGTAGACCGCACCATCACCATGGCCGGAAAAACGTTTTATCGGGCCTTTAGCCAGCGTGCGATGGATAACATCGTGATTAACGGCGCAACCATAACCATACAAGAGCGCCCCGACGCGCGTTGGGGTAGTCAGATTTGGGTGATGGAAGGCAACCGTATGTATTTCAGAACACAGCTCTCTCCTCGAATAAGCGAAGCCGATCGTGTGGCGGGAGAAGCTGTTGAAATCGTCGAAAAAGCACTGCTTGAACGGCAAATATCCGCAGCAATGTCTTCCGACATAGATCTAGGAAAAGAGGAGATATTCTGATGAACGCTTTATTGAAACGTGGCGGTATGGCGGTGGTACTAGTCGCGATGAGCGTGACAGCGACAGCGGGAGACCTCGTCTATCAACCGCTCAACCCCTCGTTTGGTGGCGATCCTTTTATGGGTAGTTATCTACTGGGTAAAGCACAAGCTCAAGACACCAACACCGACCCGAACTCACGCCGAACGCAGCCCCTTTCTGCAACCGAGAGGCTCGTACAAAGTTTGGAAAGCCGTTTGATTTCGCAATTGATCGGAGACATCAGTAGCGGAGAACTGGATCAAGGGAGTTTCGATAGCGATGACTTTAGCGTTGTGATCGAAGACCAGGGCGGGCTCATCAACCTACGCATTGTGGATAAAGTAACGGGCGATGTCACCAATATCAGTGTGGGTGGATTATTCAACCCCTGAGCAGTGAGCAAAGGCTTATCCACCATTCATGCCACAACACAATGTACGAACGAGAGATCGCAGGGGGTCAATCATGAAAGCCATTGCTACACTGCTTGTCGTCAGCCTACTGAGTGGCTGCGCAGGCATGGTTGCCACATCAGAAAACCTTGAGGGGGCACAAGCAACGTTAACCCCTAGAGGTGCGACTTACCAAGACTTAGTATCGTTGCCACCACCGGCGGGACGCATATTCGTCTCGGTTTACGATTTCCGTGATCAGACCGGCCAATACCGCCCAGCACCGGCAAGCACTTTCTCGACGGCCGTCACCCAAGGGGCAGCGGCCATGCTAACAGGGGCCCTTGCAGATTCTGGTTGGTTCATTCCTCTTGAGCGTGTCGGGCTGCAAAACCTGCTGACGGAACGGCGTATTATCCGTGCGGAATCTGAGCGGTTTGGCCAACCGGATACTCTGCCATCACTTAGAGCGGCTTCCGTGATGCTTGAAGGGGGCATCATTGCTTACGAGTCGAATGTAAGGACGGGGGGCGCAGGCGCTGAGTATTTTGGCATCGGCGCATCGGGTCAGTACCAAGTGGATCAAGTGACCGTTAATTTACGCGCCGTCGAGATCTCCACGGGTGAAATCTTGGCAAACGTTACCACCACGAAAACCATTTACTCTAAAGAACTCAGAGCAGGTGTGTATCGCTTTATCGATTTTCGACGTTTGCTAGAAGCAGAAGCGGGTATTACGACCAATGAACCGGTTCAATTGGCCGTCATGTCAGCCATCGAATCCGCCGTCATTCATTTGATTGCACGCGGAGTGGAAAACAATTTATGGAATCTTGCCCAAGGGGTTAACCTTCAAGATACCGTGCTGGGAGACTATCTTAACGCGCCTACTCCGCTGTTATAAAAAACATATAAACAAGGGAACACAAGCCCTGCTTCATGCAGGGCTTTTTTTATTGTCACCGTATTAAAAAGCTCATGCTCGCGTCATTAGCCCCACTAAGAAAAGAGACTACAAAAACAGTAAAAAAGCAGACGCACATCTAAAAAAAATTCTGATAGCGGAAACTTTGAGATGGTTCAAACTCAACACATGGAAAACAAAAGATACAAAAAGTTTCAAAAGGGTTCAGAAATGAAACATTCAAACCACCTCAATCGCTTGGGAGCACATAAGATGAACAAGATCTTCCCTGTACTTCCCTTCGCTTTGGCGAGCATGGTGAGTTTGCATGTAGCAGCTGATAATACAAATGTTTACAACTCGCAAAATCGAGTTGAACAGTTTATCGAAAACAGTCGCATTTCGTCACCTGCTAACGTGAGTATTATCGAACAAATAGGAAATGATAATAGTGCCGAGGTGTCTCAATCACGCTCTTCACGATATCAAGCCAATAACTTGGCGTATATCTATCAGAATGGGAACCGGAATAACGGCGAGATCCATCAGTTGTCTGGAAATAATGTCGGCTTCATCCTTCAGTTTGGTAACGACCATAGTGCCATTATTGAACAGCGTAGTCATGGACGAGGCATTAACCATTCGTCCGTCGTTCAAACAGGATTCAATAGCGACATAACGCTTTCACAATCGGGTAGTGGCTATCGAAGTATTACCGTAGAACAGCAAGCTTTCTCTGGTAATGCAAGACCCGTCACTGTCGAGACCTACTGAGGCAACCCTCGTTGCCCAGTAATAACCAAAAGCAAGTGCGAGATAAAGGGGAAACACCATGAAAACTCAAATGACTGCTATCGCTGCCGCCATCGCTCTGGCTACTGCTTTCTCAGCCTCTGCGGACCCGCGCGATTATCAAGATTCAAGCACTACGCCGGACGCTAACAACACTGCCAACCCAGTGTTTGATGCGCAAGAAGGTATCCGCTCAGGTCTGAATGGTTTTGATCGCGACCCGACCCGTACTTCCTTGATCGTACAAACTGGTGACGATAACTTTGCTGAAACCACTCAAGGCGGTACTCAGCAATACTCTCGCGTTGGCCAAGTCGGTAACGAAAACATGTCTTCGGTCATGCAAACCGGCAGCCAGCACGAATCCATCGTTTACCAAATTGGCGATAGCAACGATGCAACTGTCAGCCAGCTCGGCGGCAACCTGAATGACTCTTTCATTCTGCAAACAGGTAATGACAACAGCGCTAGCGTACTGCAGGCCTACAACTCAGATTTCAGTGACTCCATCATCGAACAAACCGGTGACGGCAACAGCGCTGATGTCTACCAAGCCTTCAGCACTGACGAAACCTGGAGCTTCGTGAGCCAAAACGGTAATGACAACGAAGCCACCGTCGCGCAAGTCAACGCCGACCTGAGCGCTTCCTACATCTATCAAAGCGGTGATGGCCACTCAGCGGCTGTGGGTCAATATGGTAAAGAGAACGTCTCTACCATCCGCCAAAACGCAAGCGCTGCCGTCGCGAATCACCTGCAAGTGGGCAACGGCAACTCCGCTATCTCTACTCAGTGGTAAGCACTGCCTCCCTCTTCCAACCGCCCCTACGGGGGCGGTTTTTTTATGCCTTAACGCACCACCACCGTCAGCGTGCCGCCCTTGCCTTGGGTTGAGGAGCGCGAGCGGTTGCTGCCTTTGACGATATCAACCTCTAGCCTCTCGTCGTCACTCAACAACTTGACCGTTCCTTCTAGGGTGTCGCCTTCGAAGGTGAATTCTGCGGGTACAGTGCCGCGGGTTTCAGGATGTTCGACAGTTTCGCCGTTATGGGTAATGCGCCAGTGGGCTGAGAATTCTGCGCCGGGGGAGCCGCTCATGGTGATGTGGATCTGGGTCATATCCTGCTCCTGTGCGGCTAGCCCTGAGATGGGCAAGCCAAGGGTAAGTACGGCGATAAACAGCGTGCCGTATCGTCGTGAAACGTGCCAAGCCAATGATCGTTTCATGTTAGCTACCTCATTAACCACAAGAGCCGCTCAACATGAGCGGCTCTTGCAGTGTAGCAGGCGTTCTAACTACCAGTT
>JAUVQU010000166.1 GCA_030597965.1 Cellvibrionaceae bacterium | reverse complement strand
TGCGATTGAGATAGACAAGGGAGTACTTTGGGGTACACAAACACAGCGTTCGCTGAAGAATTTTAACATCGGCAAGCAACGTTTTGAGATAGGTTTCATCAATGCATTGGTCAATATAAAACAGGCCGGTGCGCATGTTAATTACGCCCTAGGCACCTTAACATCCGAGCACTATGAAGCCATAGTGTCTGCTTGTGATGAGATTTTCCAGGGAGACTATACCGATCAATTCCCGTTGCGTGTTTGGCAAACAGGTTCCGGCACGCAGACCAACATGAATGTGAATGAAGTGATTTGTTCGCTGGCTAATATACAGTTGGATCAGCGTAAGCATGATGAAAACCCGACCAAAAATGTCAAAGTACACCCCAATGATCACGTCAATATGTCGCAATCTTCCAATGACGTATTTCCCACCGCTATGCATATTGTGGCGGCACAGCAGACCCATCAAAAATTATTTCCAGCAATAGACCGGCTCGATGACGAGTTATCACAGAAACAAGCCGATTTTGATGACATACACACGGTGGGTCGTACTCATTTAATGGATGCTGTGCCACTGACAACGGGCTCCGTATTATCGGCTTATCGAAGTCAGCTGGCGGCAGCCAAAATTGCTCTTCAGGAGAGCCTGCAGGGTGTGTATCAATTAGCCCTTGGTGGTACCGCGGTAGGGTCTGGCTGTAATGCACCGCCATTGTTCGGTGAGCAAGTTATAGCGCGCTTGGCTAAGCAATATCAGCTGCCTTTTAAGCAGCACCAAAATTTATTTGCGGCTGTTTCTGGAGAAGACGCCTTGCTGCGCTACAGTGCAGCGCTGAAACAGTTGGCGGCGGCGCTTCTTAAAATCGCCAACGATTTTCGCCTGCTGGGTAGTGGGCCTCGCTGTGGTTTTAATGAGTGGCAGTTACCCGCCAATGAGCCCGGCAGCTCCATTATGCCCGGTAAAGTAAACCCGACCCAATGTGAAGCCTTAAGTATGGTTTGCCTGCAGGTATACGGTAACGATCTCACCGTATCACTGGCTGTATCGAATGGTCAGCTTCAATTGAACACCTATCGTCCGGTTATTATTCATAACGTTATGGAGAGCATCAAATTGTTATCCGATGCAATGATATCCTTCGCGTCTAATTGTGTTCATGGTCTTGAGCTCAATAGGACTCAGATTGAAGCGAATATGCGAAATAATTTATCCGCAATCACTGTGTTGGCGCCTGTGCTTGGCTATGACGTAGCGGCGAGAATTGTTCATGAGGCGAATCATAGTCATGTTTCTTTGGCTGAGGCATCTCAGACGCTAGGTTTGTATAGCCAAGAGGAATTTGAGGTGATTTTGAATGAGCAATTAAATGAAAAAGGCGGAAAGTCATAAGGCCATAGTTCTTCGTGTTCAGTAATCTACTGAACAAAGCATTCCATCATTCCCTGTTATTGCTTAACCGGTTTCTTTTGCAGTTTTCTTTGCAGTGTACGCCGGTGCATGCCTAAAGCTCTGGCCGTCGCGGAAATATTACCGTCATATTCCGTTAATACCTTTTGAATATGTTCCCATTCCAACCGGTTGACGGAAGGAGGCTGTAGCTGAATGTCTGTTTCGGGGTCGCCTTCGGTTTTGTCAAACGCCTGCAGTATTTCGTCGGCATCCGCTGGCTTGCACAGGTAATTCATTGCGCCAAGTTTGATGGCTTCTACGGCGGTGGTGATGCTGGAATAGCCGGTCAGCATGACAATCTGCATGTCTGGTTGTGCGTCTTTTAACTGCGGAATTAATATCAGTCCAGATTCGTGCGCCAGTTTTAAATCGACGACGGCTTTTTTAATTTTGTGCTGGGCGATTATATCCAGCGCTTGCTGAATGTTGTTGGCGGTTAAAACTTCAAAGCCCCTGCGTGAAAAGGCTCTTGCCATGACTTGCGTTAGAGTGGGGTCGTCATCGACCAGAAGCAGTACTTCTAATTCTTTCATACTATGACTCAGTGGGGCTGATGGGTAAGCGTAGTTGGGTGTGGGTGCCGCCAGATTGTCTGTTACTCAGTGTGACTTCACCGCCGTATCTGCTTAATGTGGCCTGAGTTAAAAATAGCCCTAAACCACGACCGCTGCCTTTGTGTGAATTAAAGGCCTTGCCCAGTTTCTTTTGTATTGCATCGTTGATACCTGGGCCGGAATCCTTGATCGATAAAATAAACTCGGCGTGCGTCCAGCGTGCGTTGATATTGATGTCTTTAGGATTGGCGTCAGCGGCATTATTCAGTAGGTTGGTGATGGCGAGCGCAATGGTTGGATCAAACCGACAGGCAACGTCAGGTGAGCTGCTGTCTACTGTTAAATCGACGGTGACTTCCGGTCGTAATAAGCTCCAATCATCAATAATTTTGTGGATGTATGTGTCTAGAATAATGGCGGGCACTACGCCATCTTTAAGTTGTGCGGCACGTTCATTCAGGTGAGACAGTGTGTCAGCGCAGTGCGCTACCTGGGTTTGCAGAAGGGTTAAGTCGTCATCGAGCTCAGAGTTCCCTGTGTTGTCCGCGCGCATTTCACCAATCAAGGTTTTGATGGTAGAGAGTGGCGTGCCCAATTCATGGGCGGTACCCGCTGCGAGGGTGGCAATGGCTAATAGCTGTTCGTCATGGAGTGCATCTTCACGATATTTTGCCAGCTCGGCGTCTTGTTTGCGCAGTGAAGCGGCCATTTCTACAACAAAGAAAGTGATCAGCGCGGCACTGATTAAAAAATTAAACCACATGCCTGCGGTATGAATACTGATGCCGCTCATACGATGATTGATTGGAGCATGAGCCATTCCTTCGTGGCTCATACCATTGTGCTCGCTGGCCATAGGTGCAACATCAGTCAACGGCATATTCCAGAAGAACAGGCTGGTGTAACAGGTCAATGCAATGAGTGCCAATGGCCATGTGAAACGTTTGGGTAGGGTGGCAGCGGCTATACAAAGTGGGACTAGGTAATAGGAGACAAAAGGATTATCGGCACCTCCGGTAAAAAACAACAGCAGCGTTATGGCGACTACATCAATCAGCAATTGACCGAAAAAAGCCGTTTGAGAGGTTTTTATTTTAACCTTGAGCTGTATCACTGTGGTGAAGTTAATCAGAGTGAGCGCACTGATAACCCATAGAATGGATTCGTAGGGCAGGGCGAGATGAAGCGACCAGTAACAAAAGCCCAGTGTGGCGCACACCACCAATAGAAATAAGCCGCGTACTGTGAGTAAACGACGTAAGTTCTCCGCGGGGGCGGAAAGACTGAGGGATTGTTGTAGCTTCATGTTATGGCCATTAAATTCGATGACCCATTAAACCCAAAAAAAAGGCGGACAAACAGCCTTTATGTGCTGCTTGCCCGCCTAAAGGACTTCGATGTTTAAAATGAATAGGTGGCACCGACATTAATGCTTCGGCCTGCGCCGTATAATCGATCACCAACGGCAACGTCACTGTTCCTTACTCGGTTGTAGCCACCAAGGTGATCGGTGTAGCGCTTGTCGGTCAGGTTCTGAATGCCGGCATTAACCGATAGTGCTTCATTCACTTGCCAGTCACTGCGCAGGTGTAACAGGCCATAACCTGCAGACTTAGCCTCTTCGTTAAAATCAGATACTTTATTCTGTGCAGCAACCAATTCACTCACTGCACTGATCTGCCATTGGTCTTGGCTGTAGGTCAGTGTCAATTGATGATTAAGCGGGGCAATACGATAGAGATTGTCATCTTCATCAGTGCGTTCCCCACGTACATAGTTCAGTAGGCCATCAACACGCCAGTGGTGGTTGATGGTCATGCCGTAAGTTACTTCGCCACCCAGCAAGCGTGCGTCGATGTTGTTGTATTGCAGGGCATCTTTGCCGCTCATCATATTGGCGACCATGTTGGCTGCCATATAATCGGTTTCCGTGCCTTGAATGTAGTCTTTGACTTCACGGTAGAAGATTTGAGTGCCAACGTAATGATCTTCGTGGTTCAGATCAAAGCCCAGATTAATTTCGTAGGCCGTTTCAGAGTCCAGCTCTATATTACCTACATAGCTGCGGCCATCCGCCAGACCACCTGTACTGGGCATGGACAGCCACAGATAACGCTCTTGGTAAGAGGGTGCGCGCTGTTTTCGGGATAATCCAGCATTGACCGATAACTCAGGACTGACTTGGTAGGCGCCTTTAATGACGACATCAACGTTGCCATCATTTTGTTCGCGCTCTGCGTTGTTAAAATCCTTCGCCAGCATACCGGCTGCTGGCATCATCATCGCCATGCTGGTGCCGACCTCATCGGCATTCATCGTCACGTGGTTGTAACGGATACCTGTTTCAAAGGTGTAATCGTCCTGCTGGGTTTTCCACTCTGCAAAGCTGCCTAAAATATTGCGCTCGGCTTCATTGAAATGTGTGATAAAAAACATGGCGTTGTTGGGATTGCTGATATCGGCATTATGGGTAGAGAAACTTTGGTCGATACCTGCATTGAATATACCGTGTGCCATTGGTGTGCTTAGAGAAAGGGCGTAAGTACGGCCATCTCCGGTTGCCACGGTAGAGCGATACTTGCTCATATCCGTCGATGCAGCACGGAGACTGAAATTATCCATTACATGGAAGATATTGCTGTAGCTGACGGCGGCTTTATAGGTGGTTTTACCAACCTTTATTTTGTAATCGGCATTCACCAAATCGCTGTCAATCGCGGTTATATCCATAGGCAAGGCAGGTGTTCCACTTTCACTCGTATTGTTCTTGCCGGCTTGAATATTGAACTGCTGAGTGTCGTCCTGATAGCCGTAAAAAATGTTATGACGTTTACGCTCATAGCTTGTGGCGGCCAGTTCGCCGCCATCAAACTCTGTATTGTCGCCGCGCTCATCGGTCGTGTTGGCACCGAATTTATGTTGGTTGTTGGCCGTCAGTAAATTGATGGTGCTCTGGCGACCATCATTGTTGGATTGATATTGATTGCTGGCGCTACCGCTGAATTCAAATTCACGGCTGCTGGCGAATTCACCTTGATTACTGGCGGCGCTGATATGCCCGCCTAAGGTTTCCTGGCCGCTCGATACCGAAGCGATACCACGTTCAACGGACAGTGTTTTTAGTTGGCTGCTCGGAACATAAGATAGTGGAGCATCCATCGCATTAGGGCCGCCACTGTGGATATGTGCGCCATCAACGCTGACGTTAATACGATCACCATAAAGGCCACGGTATTGGGCTATCCCCGTGAGAGCGCCATTGCTGTTCACGTTAGCACCGGGTAAGGTTTTTAGCAGAGTGGCCGTGTCCGGGCTGGCAATACGCTTAAGGTCCGCGCGGTAATCTT
>JAUVQU010000061.1 GCA_030597965.1 Cellvibrionaceae bacterium | reverse complement strand
TTCCTGCAGCAGTAAATGCTGAATAATGGTTTCCTTTGCTGTTCCTGGATTTTCGAGTTTCATGCGCTTTAAAAAGCGATGGGCGTCCTCTTCTCTTGTATCGTGAATAAAGGATTTAATGATCGCGCGCACTAAATGCGCAGGATTATTCATGAGTGATTTTAATTTGGTTAAGCTCTTGCCCAGTGCTAATTCCTCATCAGTAAAATCGGTGCCCAGAGGGAAAGCGGGGAAGTAACCCTGCTTCTGCATTTTGGAGATGATCAGCGTGGCATGTTTTGGTGTGTTGTGGGTAAAGCTTTCTGGTATTTGATATCTCAGCTCGACCTTTCCGGCTTTCTTAGCGCCTTCCAACAACTCCTTTTGAAACCGAGAGTCGGTAATGTTGAGCAGCGCTTTGACAATAGCCGCATCGCATTTACCCCGTAAATCGGCAATACCGTATTCTGTGATGACTATGTCACGCAAATGTCTGGGGATGGTGGTGTGGCCGTAATGGGGAACAATATTTGATTTGATCTCGTCGCCACTGCCGCGGGTGCTGCGCAGACAGATGACACCTCGGGCGCCGGCTAAGGCATGCCCCATAGAAACAAAGTCGTACTGGCCGCCGACACCGCTGATGACCGTGCCATCTTCCAGTCCATCCGAGGTAATGGCGCCAGCCAGGCTGACCATCATGCCGGAATTGATAAAACGCGCATCTTTTCGCTGTGCTGTAAGTAATGGTGGATTTTGAGTGAGTTGATTGATGTGGCAAATGCCGGACATACAAATACTGCTGGCTTGCTCTGGCGTTAAGTCACGCAGTGCTTGGTAGAAGTCTTTGGGGCCCAGGAAAAAGCCTCCGTGCATATAGATACCGTTTTGCAGTGTGTCGCCAAGGCAGGTGTTAACTATTTCACTTAAGCTGACCTGATTGGCTAGATCGACGGACAGGGATTTATCGTCGATACACAGGGCGTCATTGGTGAATGTTACGGAGGATTTAAATACACCCCAGTGCTTCAAATACTCTACGCAGCGTTCTGTGAGTTGCGGTTTAATTGCCTCAGCTTCAAGTAGTTTTGTTAGCGTGTCAGTGCTAATTTTTTCGTTTATTTCGCCACTATTTAGCAGGGTTTGTAGGGTCAGGTCGTCATACACTTTGCGTTTAACTATGCCGGCTTTGATTAAGTGCATAAACCCGTTAACAAACATTTCACTGGAGCCATACAAGCCCTGTGTGAACCTATCCTTGCCACCTATTGTTTCTTGTAGTGGGCTGTTGGTCAGTGCTGCCAAAATTTCTTGATAAACACTATTGTTTTCATGGCGTAATTTACAGGAGTACACAATGGCATCGCCCAGAGAGCCAATCCCTATTTGCAGTGTGCCACCATCGGCTATCAGCGAGCTTGCGTAGAGGCCGATCAAATAATCTTTTGGTGTTACTGAGCCATTAGGGGGAGCAAAAAGGGTGGTGTTGTATTCTGGGTTGCGAACAATCATGTCGAAGAAGTCTTCGTCCACTTCGGCACGATTCAGCATGAAGGGCAGATCATCGTGAATTTGGGCAATGGTGACTATTTTTTCTCCGTTCGCCCTTTTTTGCTGAAGGGCGGGCATTATATCAAGTGTGGTGTCAGTATTGCAGGAAAGGCTTAGACTCACTTCTCCGTCCACTTCACGGCGGGCGACCAGTTGAGTGAGGACATTTGCGCCGTTAAGCAGCATGTCTCTGGCGACAAAGGTATAGTTGCTGGAAATATAGTTGCATTGGGCGCTGCGCACGCCTTTCATTGCCCCAGCCTTGAAGTAAAATTCAGAGACAGTGATGTTGCTGGGCAGACCTTTAGTGCGAATGGCGTTCATATAGTCCAGTTCTTCGTAGTCGCCAAATAAGCGTTCTACAAAGGGTTGAAGGAATCTGGCTTCCAGGTCGTTCTTTGCTTTGGGTATTTCTAGGCTGAGTGCGCTGAGGATCTTGAGCTGAATGCTTGGGTCTGCTGCGGCTTTTCGGTAGAAAGCATTCACCAGTTGGTTAGGCTTACCAATGCCCAGTGGTGCGGCCAGAACAACGGATTTACCGACTTGGGCAATCGTGGCTTCTACGCAAGATTCTACATCGTTAAAAGAGGAGACCATGTGTGTTTCCCTGCTGGTCATCAATCGTTAATATTGATGATAATGTAACAAATATTGACGGACTGTAATCATAGCTTTTGCTTATTATTGGGATCATACCACGCTGTTTTACGTATGCACGGTGCCACTAAAAATTTTTACAAAGAGGACTGTATGGGCAAGTTTTTAAAAGTGTTTATTGTCGTTGTTGCGTTAATCTCTCTTACGCTCTTCCTTCTTGGTTTAACCAAAAAGCCAGAGCCTTTTCCAGAGGGGTCACAAAGTGCTGTAATGTTGGCGCCGGGCCCCTTTACAGTCGCTAGCTACGATGAAACTTTTATTGATGAAGATCGGCCCACTCGCTCCAATGGTGATCACCCAGGTGCGCCTGATAGAAAGTTGGTAGGAGCGGTTTGGTATCCAGAAGGTTCTTCCGAATCGCCGTATCCATTAGTCGTTTACAGTCATGGGTTTTTATCCAGCTACAAAGACGGCGCCTATTTAGTGCGGCAGTTGGCCAGTTTGGGCTATGTGGTTGTGGCGGTTAATTACCCTCTTACGAGTGGCTCTGCAGAGGGTGGGCCAAATCTACGGGATGTGATTAATCAGCCTGGTGATGTCAGCTTCTTAATTGATACTCTGCTTGAACAAAGTAATGACCCCGAACATCTGCTGGCGGGTAAAGTTGACTCTGAGCGTATTGGCGTTACGGGTATTTCTCTTGGAGGCTTGACCACTGCGCTGGCGGCATTTCATCCGGAAGCCGGTGATCCCAGAATAAAAGCGGCACTGTCAATCGCAGGCCCTAATTCGCAGTTCACCGAGGTGTTTTTCAGTAACAGACAAGTCCCTTATCTTGTACTGGCTGCAGATACTGACGCACTGATTCCCTACAGGGAAAATGCTTTGCCCTTGCTTAGGGTGCCGGGTGTAGAGCTGGTTACTATTGAGCGGGCCTCACATACGGCTTTTGCAGATTCAACTGGTGTTTTTCGCTGGATGAATAACCCTGATTCCATCGCTTGTTATCTGGTGTTGAAAAACCTCGGTGAAGACTTGAAGGTTGAGATGCTCGGTACACCAGAGCAGGGTATTAATTATCATGCTGAACACAACCCTTGCCAGCAACAGCCTTTGCCCAAAACTATCAATCCGCTGCGCCAGCAGATGATCACCAGTGTTGTCGTCAGCAGCTTCTTCCAAAGTCACTTTGCAAGCGACGATAAAAAACGGAGTGAAGCACAGATTTTTTTATCTGAAGCTTTGACAAAAGAGATAGAGGGTGTGAACTACGCTATAGGAAAGTGAAAGCCTCTGTCGGTACATAAAAGAGACGATTATCTGGGTGGTTTATCCGTGGTAGATGTTTGTGGCGATTCAGAACTATTTTTTTTACTGATTTATATTTTATTTACTGCTCTATTATAAAATGAGTAATAAGCAGTTTAGGTGTGGTTATAAGAGGACAGTATGGTCAAGTTTCTAAAGGTGCTTTTTATAATTGTTGCGCTGGTTTGTCTTGCGCTCCTCCTGCTTGGTCTGTCCGAAAAGCCAACCCCCTTTGCGGAGGATTCACAAAGTGCGGTAGTACTGAAGCCTGGCCCGTTTACCGTCGCCACCACCTACAATGAAACATTTATTGATAAAACTCGGCCTACCAATGCGAATGGTGTTTATCCTGGCTCACTCGACAGGACATTGGTTGGTTCGGTTTGGTATCCGGAAGGCTCTGCCCGGGCACCATATCCTCTGGTTGTATTCAGCCATGGCTTTTCATCTCTGCGAGTAACCGGGGTTTATTTGGGGCGGCAGTTAGCCAGCCTTGGTTATGTTGTGGTGGCGGTTGATTACCCTCTGACCAATAGTGCTGCACCGGGTGGCCCTAATGTAAAAGATGTGGTGAATCAGCCCGCAGATATCAGTTTTTTAATCGACACCTTATTGGCTCAAAGTGGCGATTCAGAACATGATCTGGCGGGTAAGGTAGATGGGGATCGTATCGGTGTTATGGGTATTTCTCTGGGGGGGATGACCTCGACTCTGGCTGCATTTCATCCAGAAACAGGCGACTCCAGAATTAAAGCAGCCATGTCGATTGCAGGCCCAACCGAGCAATTTACGGAAGTGTTTTTCAGTCACCGCCAAGTGCCTTTCCTGATGTTGGCAAGTGACAGTGATGCAGTGGTGTCCTACGAGGTAAACGCTTTACCCGTTCTTAAAATTCCGGGCGCACAATTGGTGACTATTAAGCAGGCTTCTCATTCTGGCTTTGGAGGCCCTGCAGGCTTTTTACGTTGGATGGATAACCCTGATGCCATCGGTTGCTACATGGTTCTGATGAATGCCGGGGATGATTTGACGCAGCCTTGGTTTGACCTGATTGGTACAGAAGAGCAGGGCATTAACTACCAAGCTGAACTCAAAGTTTGTGAGGATCCCTTGGTTAAAACTATGAACCCGCTGCGTCAACAGATGATAACCAGTGTGGTGGTCAGCAGTTTTTTCCAAAGCCACTTTGCAGACAGTGCTAGCGAGCGTAAAGCAGCGCAGGTGTTTTTATCCGAAACCTTGGCGAAAGAGGTTGGAGATGTGGAATACGCCAGGGCTGAGTGAGTAATACTAAGATAGGTGAGGCTTATGTGTTACAAAGTGTTTGAGGTTTGATTTCTTTTTGCTCTCTGTACCGTGCTCGGATTAACCCCCAGCTTCCCCGCCACCTTTCTGATCGATAATCCTGTCGCCAGTTCCTCCAGAATTTTTGTGTCGTCGATGGTTTTCTTTCGGCCCTTGTAAGCATTTCTGGCTTTAGCTTTGGCGATACCTTCGCGCTGACGCTCATGAAATACGGCTTTCTCAAAGCCTTGTATGGATCTCAGCATTTTTATCATGACGCTGTTGTAGACGCTGGGCGTGCCGGTAAAGGTAATTTGTTCGCTGTGAAAGTGCAGGGCGATACCTTTGTTGATGAGTTGATCGATGAGAGCTTGCAGGTCGTCAATATTGCGTGCGACTCGATCAATAGACTGGATGTGAAGGTTGTCGTCCTGTTGCAGGTTGGCCAAAGCGATATTCAGTTGCGGGCGTTTGCTGTCTGCGCCGGTGACGATGTCTTCGTATTCTTTATCGAATTGAACGGGGGCGTTTGTCAGCTGGGCCTGGGGTTCTTGGTCGGCAGACGAGAATCGTCGATAGGCGATGTGTCTGCCATTGTTGGCCTTGCGGCTGATTTTAACCTTGGTTCTAGTCACGATACCCACCCGGAGTTAATGTGTTCATTGTGTGTGCATATTTATTGTGTGCAATAATGGGTTGTTTTGCAAGTGTGTGTGATGGGTTTTAGCGTTTGCTGGTCGTACCAGATAAGTGTGTTTTTAAGTGTAATTAAAAGCATACTTATTGTTTTGTGTGTTTCGGGTCTCTGGGTCCTGTCACTTGTCCCCCTGCTCTGGCAGACTCGTGGCACGTTTAATTTGTGAATAAAAGAGCCATACAATGGATTTCTTACTTTCCGCCGCATTGATATTGATGATGTTCTCGATGGGGCTGGGACTAACGCTGGCCGATTTTACGGGTCTTTTGCGGAGCCCCAAGCTGGTGCTGACGACCCTGTGCGGGCAGCTGTTAATACTGCCTGCACTGGCGGTTATTATTGGTGTGGCTTTGAATTTATCCGCCCCCATTGCTGTGGGTCTGTTATTGGTTGCCCTTTGTCCAAGTGGCAGTACTTCGAATTTTTTCTGTAAATTGGGGCAGGGCAATGCCGCGCTTTCGGTCAGCCTGACCGCCATTATCAGTGTTGTTACAGTTTTTAGTTTGCCATTGGTATTACTAACTCTTTCGCCTTTTCTAGGTTATGAAGGTAGCGGTTTAAACTTGAGTTTTTTGGATGCCATCGTTGATATAGGTATGCATACCTTACTGCCGGTGACTGTGGGTATGGGTTGTCGTCATGGATTCACTGAGCTAAGCCTAAAGCTGGAAGGCCCGGTGGTGTTTTTATCCAGCTTGATGTTTGGTGGAGTGATTGTCTTACTTTGGTGGCAAAATTGGGAGGGTATTACTCAGGCCTTCGCTCTTACAGGGGCCAGTACTTTGCTGTTGTTGTTTTTGGCGCTCACGACGGGTTGGTTGCTGGGTGTTGTCATTAAAGCTGACTTGAAGGATCGCTTTACCATGGTGCTCGAAGTAGGCATTCAAAATGGTGCCTTGGCGTTTTTTATTGCGATGAATTTATTGCAGGATGTGGCGTTGGTGGGGCCAGCAACGGTTTATACCGTGGCGATGGTGTTGGTAGCTGTGCCTTTGGTGTTTTTCAGAAGAAGACGACTTTAAAAATACACTTTTACGTTCAGGTTATGGTGGTGCAATTTTACGTATTCAGCCTACAATGAACGTTATTCGTTAATACATTTATTATCCCATGGAGAAGATAAGTATGAAATTATTGATTATTAAAGCGGCGATTATTGGCGGCGTTTTGTTTTTATCGGCCTGTACCAGCCAGGATGCATCGGTTGCCAGCCTGTGCCCTGCTGAGCGTTCAGATATGTGTACGATGGATTACACCCCGGTTTGTGCGTTAACAGCAGCAGGTGATTGGTCTACTAAAAGTAATGCCTGTTCTGCCTGTGGTGATGCCGAAGTGGTTGGCTATAACGAGGGTGAATGTGAGTAGTGGTTGAGTGGGCTTTGGTTTTCGTTAGCGGGGCTGGTTCCAACAGAGGCTCATAATTAATGGTGTAGGAGCCTGTCTTGCAAGCGAGCGAAACCCTATCTTTAGGCTGCCTTTTCAGCGCGCTATTCCACAAAGCTCACATTAGTGTTGAGTGACTCACGTACCGGTCGTGCTTTATTGGCCGCACCTTTCGGGTCCGGATAACCAAACGACATGCCGAATAGCACGCCCATTTCTTCTGGTAGTTCTAATAGTTCGTGAACAGGTTCTGGGTAGAAGCCCAATGCGCCTTGCATGCAGCTGCCTAGTCCTCGTTCTTCGAGTAGTAATGCGACTGTTTCTGCGTAAATCCCTAAGTCCACAGCCCCCATGATGCCCAAGTATTTTTCCATACAGAAAAAGACCGCATGGGGTGCTTCAAAAAATTTCCAGTTACGCAGCATAGCTTGCATTCTTGCCGGCTTGTCGCTGCGCTCAATACCCATGGCCCCATAGAGCTCATAAGCGGAGCCGTGCTGCCGCTCACGGTGTACACCCTGGTAATTTACTTTCCAGTCAAATTCTGGGTTTGGCGGTGTGCCAGTGGCGGCTAATTCGGTGAGGCGGGCTGCCAGTTTATTTTTCATTTCACCTGAAACAACATAGGTTTGCCACGGCTGTACATTACAGTTGGAGGGAGATTGTTGAGCCAGCGTGAATATTTCATTCAGTATGGTTTGATCGACTTTTTCAGGCAAAAAAGCACGGGTGGAGTTGCGGGTTTTGAGTATGTTGCCGAGAGAAGGTGTATTGGTCATGTCTGAGTCTTTTATTAGTTTATTAAGACAGTAATAGCGCCAGTGTATGTGATAGTTAAAGCCATGTAACTACTGTACAATTCGCGGCTTTGACTTTGGATGAAAAGAACACATTTCAAATGGAAATTAACCCGTTACTCAATTCCCTAAAAGACCTTCAAGAGCGCACCGACGTTCTTAGGGGGTACCTTTGACTATGATCTTAAGAAAGAGCGCTTAACTGAAGTAGAGTTAGAGCTGGCTGAACCCAGTGTTTGGGATGACCCAGACCGCGCTCAGGCGTTGGGTCGTGAGCGCTCCAGTTTAGAGCAAGTGGTTAAAACCATTGATGATCTAGACAGAGGTGTAACCGATTGTCGTGACCTATTGGAAATGGCCGTTGAGGAAGACGATGAAGATACCGTAGCGGAAGTTCAACTTGAAGTGGATGACCTTAATACGCATCTGGGTAAACTTGAATTCCGTCGTATGTTCTCCGGTGAAATGGACCAGAACAACGGCTTCTTGGAAATTCAGTCTGGATCAGGCGGAACTGAAGCTCAGGATTGGGCAGAAATGCTGTTGCGTATGTACCTGCGCTGGGGTGATGCCAAGGGCTTTAAAACAACATTGGAAGAATGCTCTGCCGGTGATGTGGCGGGTATTAAGAGCGCCACTATTCGCTTTGAGGGTGAATATGCCTTTGGTTGGTTGCGTACTGAAACGGGTGTGCATCGTTTGGTAAGAAAGTCGCCATTTGATTCCGGTGGCCGTCGTCACACTTCATTTACCTCTGTCTTTGTATCGCCGGAAATCGACGATAACATCGAGATTGATATCAATCCGTCGGATGTTCGCACGGATACTTACCGCGCCTCGGGTGCCGGTGGTCAGCACGTGAACAAAACAGATTCTGCAGTGCGCTTAACTCATGAGCCAACAGGTATTGTGGCCGAGTGTCAGAGCCAGCGTTCACAGCATAAAAACCGTGACCAGGCCTGGAAGATGCTGCGAGCGCGCTTGTATGAGCTGGAAATACAAAAGCGCAATGCCGATAAGCAAGAAATGGAAGACAGTAAGGCAGATATCGGCTGGGGCAGTCAGATCCGCTCCTATGTACTGGATGATCAGCGCATTAAAGATTTACGCACGAATGTGCAGAGCAGTAATTGTGGTGCCGTATTAGATGGTGACCTGGATCAGTTTATAGTGGCCAGTCTGAAAGCTGGCCTTTGAGGGTGGGAGACGCTTGACGTGAGATGCAGAGAATCACACTCCCAAGATTGAAAGATTATGGTGCCAAGTAATATTCTGCTTGGTAATTAATATTTATATATAGAATGAGGTTGGCGTCTTTCGTCTCCCGTCTAACGTTTTACGAGTATTAACATGAGTAACAATAACCAGAACCAGCCACAAGATGAAAACAAGCTGATCGCAGTACGCCGTGCAAAGCTTAATGTATTGCGTGAGCAAGACGGCCCTACATTCCCGAATGATTTTCGCCCTGAGCATAAAAGCCAAGAGCTGAAAGATGAGTTTGGTGAAGAAACCAAAGAAGCACTCGAAGAGCTCGGTAAGGTCGTAAGTGTTGCCGGCCGTGTTGTTTCTATGCGCGGAGCGTTTTTGGCCATTCAAGACGTTGCGGGTCGTATTCAATTATATGTGAATAAAGAATCCCGCCCATTCGCTAAGAAATTGGACTTGGGTGACATCGTTGGTGTTAAAGGTACGCTGCACAAATCCGGTAAAGGTGACTTGTACGTGCAGATGGATGAGCCTCAGTTGCTAACCAAAGCACTGCGTCCTCTGCCGGATAAATTTCACGGTTTGAGTGATCAGGAAACTCGTTATCGCCAGCGTTATGTGGATTTGATCGCCAACCCTGAAGTGCGCAATACCTTTGTTACCCGAACTCGCGTGGTGCAGTTTATCCGTGATTACCTGAATGGTAATGACTTCCTTGAAGTGGAAACGCCTATGTTGCAGGCGATTCCTGGGGGTGCCAGTGCGCGACCATTTGTAACGCATCACAATGCTTTAGATATTGATATGTATTTACGTATTGCGCCGGAACTCTACTTGAAGCGCTTGGTGGTTGGTGGTTTTGACCGGGTTTATGAAATTAATCGCAACTTCCGTAATGAGGGTTTGTCGACGCGTCACAACCCTGAGTTCACTATGCTGGAATTTTATCAGGCTTATGCGGACTTTAACGACCTGATGAACCTCACCGAAGATATGTTGAGAAAGCTCTGTGAGGAAGTGATTGGCACGACGCAGATTAGCTCAACCGTGAAAAATGCAGAGGGTGAAGTGGTTCAGGAAACGGTATACGACTTCACCAAGCCGTTCCGTCGTATCAGTATTTTTGACTCCATCCTGCATTTCAATCCAGATATCAAGGCAGAGGCTTTGGCCGATGAGTCTGGTGCACGCCAGATCGCTGAGCACCTGGACATTCCACTGAAAGACAGCTGGGGCTTGGGCAAGGTTCAAATCGAAATCTTCGAAAAAACCGTAGAGCATCGTTTAGATGATCCTACGTTTATTACTGAATACCCCACTGAAGTTTCACCACTGGCGCGTCGTAACGATGACAACCCATTTGTAACCGACCGCTTCGAGTTCTTTGTGGGTGGCCGTGAAATTGCTAATGGTTTCTCCGAGCTTAATGATGCCGAAGATCAGGCTGAACGATTTAATGCTCAGGTGGCAGAAAAAGACTCTGGCGACGATGAGGCCATGCACTTTGATGCCGACTATGTTCGCGCATTAGAATACGGCTTGCCGCCTACTGCGGGTCAGGGTATTGGTATTGACCGTTTGGTGATGTTGTTAACGGACTCGCCATCCATTCGCGATGTGTTGCTCTTCCCTGCAATGCGCCCTGAATAAGTTATTCTTTAGAATAAATCACGTTTAGAAAAAAGGAGAGCTTAGCTCTCCTTTTTATTTACTTTTCCACAAACGCCCGCTCAATGACATAGTGCGCCTGCTTACCGTGGCGTGATTCTGTAAACCCGCGTTCGTCCAAAATGGCACCGGCATCTTTCAGCATAGAAGGGCTGCCGCACAGCATAAAACGATCATGTGCTGGATCTATATCGGGCAAATTCAAATCTCTGGACAGGCGCCCGCTGAGTATTAAGTCGGTTAAGCGGCCCTGGTTGCGGAAGTGCTCACGAGTGACGGTTGGGTAATACAGCAGTTTCTCTTTCACCTGTTCGCCAAAATATTCATTGTTGGGCAGTTCATTCAAAATTACATATTGATACGCCAGTTCTGAAACAGTGCGAACGCCGTGAGTCAGAATAATTTTGTCAAAACGCTCATATACTTCCGGGTCACGGATGATGCTCATGAACGGGGCCAGGCCAGTACCTGTACTGATGAGGTATAAGTTGCGGCCCTGTAGCAGGTGGTCGGCTACCAGCGTGCCGGTGGGTTTTGTGCTGACCAAAATCTCGTCACCGACGCTGATGTTTTGCAGTTGTGAGGTGAGAGGCCCGTCGGCTACCTTGATGCTGAAGAATTCCAGCTCTTCATCATAGTTGGCGCTGGCGATACTGTACGCGCGCATGAGAGGCTTGCCTTCTACTTCCAGTCCCATCATTACGAAATGACCATTCTCAAAGCGCAGGCTGTTGGTGCGGCTGGTTTTAAAGCTGAACAGGCTGTCGTTCCAATGGTGGATGTCGGTTACCTTTTCTTTTACTAGGCTGGCCATGGTGCTCTCCAAGAAGTTTAGTGTTATGACTTGCCAGCTATTAAAGAGCACACTAAACTATCGGTAAAACAACTTAATTTTCTAACAATAACCGGATTTACCGATAATGAGATATTCACTGCGTCAGTTGGAAGTGTTTTTAGCGGTTGCTCACTTTGAGAATATTACCCGTGCCGCGGACAGTTTGGCTATGTCACAATCGGCAGGGAGTAGCTCCCTGCGTGACTTAGAGCAACAGTTTGATATTCAGTTGTTTGATCGCATTGGCAAGCGCCTGCAGCTTAATGAGTTAGGGCGGTTGTTGCGTCCAAAAGCAGAGTCTTTATTGGCTCAGGCTCAAGAGTTTGAGGCGGGGTTAAAGCAGCATTCTGATCTGGGTTATCTCAATATCGGTGCGACCCTCACTATCGGCAATTATCTGGCGGTGGAAATGATGGCCCGCTATATGAGTGAAAACCCGGAAACCGAGGTCAAGCTGACCGTTGCCAATACCCAGAAAATTGCACATAAAGTGGCAAATTTTGAATTAGATGTGGGTTTGATTGAGGGTGAGTTACAGCACCCAGATTTAGAAGTTATCCCCTGGAAGGAAGATGAGCTGGTGGTTTTTTGTGCGCCTTCACACCCCTATGCAATGAATGTTTCTTTGAGTGATG
>JAUVQU010000101.1 GCA_030597965.1 Cellvibrionaceae bacterium | reverse complement strand
TGAAAAAAGCGCAACACCATGTCACGGAACATTTCTAATTCTTCTGGGTTATCACTTTGAAAATTCACTACTAATACCTCGTCGATGCCCGCAATGATTCACGGTCTTATATAAATCGCGCCAGAGTCTCGGTTAATACCTGCCAATTAACAATGATGGATCGAGACAAATAATTAACATAAACGGCCAAATAGACTACAAGATAATCAAATTTAAGCTAATATATCGCCTATTAATGAATTTGTACTGGCAAAATCGGCCAAAACTATGATCAGACTAAAAACCCCTATCAACCATAGCGTGTCCTGTGATTTTGTACGTGCGCACCTTGAGAACGGTGTACGTCTTGGCTTAAACCGTAAGCAGCTACTCAAGCAGGCTCAGATTACCGAAGCACAACTAGCCGGTGGCGAGCGCGTACTCCCCAAGCAGCTCGCCATGCTGGTATTGAATATCATGATAACAGCCGATGATGAGTTTTTAGGCTGCAGCCTGAATACCTGTAAGTTTGGAATGTTCACCCTGCTCAGTGAAAAGCTCATTCACTGCGAAAACCTGCAAGCCGTATTCGAAGAAACTCACCGCTTTTATCAACTAACCGGTCATGATCTCAGCTTTGAATTACACGATACTGGCAACAATCACACGGCGCTACGGATTAATCGTGTACGTCCACAGCAAGACTCAAGCAACCTGCTGATCGAATTTCTGTTACTCATTTGGCACCGCTTTTCTTCCTGGCTCTACGGCGAGGTTATCCCACTAAAAGAAGTACGCACCACCTACTCTGCCCCCATACACGCCAGCGAGTATCATCTGCTATTTCCCTGCCCCAGCAAGTTTAATGCGCCACACAATGAATTGATTTTCTCGACTGAAATTTTGAAGCAACCCATTCACCGAAACGCCGTACAACTGCAAGAGTATTTAAAACAAGTACCCAGCGTCTGGTTTAAAAAGCCACGCTTTGCCGATGATTACACCGAGCGGGTAACACGCCAGTTACAACAAGCGGCAAACATCCAAGACACGACCATTATTGATACAGCCGAAGAACTACTGACAACACCAAGAACTTTACGGCGCAAACTAACGACCGAAGGTATCAGGTTTCAGGAGATTAAAGATCAGATCAGACGCGATCGCGCTATTTACTGGTTAAAACAACCCAATATGTCTATCACCGAAGCGGCAAACCATTGCCAATACACAGAGACCGCCGCATTTATTCGCGCGTTTAAAGGTTGGACGGGGCTGACTCCCGGTGCCTACCGAAAACAGTTGCTCCAGAATTAATAAGCGCTCAAATAGCCATCATAAAAAAGCCCCTGTTGGAAAACTTCCGACAAAGGCTTTTTCATTCTTATTTTTTACACTGAACTCTATTAATACAAATTAAGCCGGTTCAGCCGTTAATAAGCTATGCAGCTGATCCTTTAAATGAACACGACGTATCTTGGCCGTCTCTTCCGTCTCGGTAGATACCGTCACCGCTTCATTCTCCATTTTTTCAATTTCCGTGGTCAACTCATGATACTGATCAAAAAGCTTCCGGAAATAATTATCTGTGGTTTTAAGCTGGTGAATTTGCTCTTTTAAATGAGGAAACTCGTGAACTAGGTTGTGGTGCTCAACTGTCATATTTACTCTCCATATTCAGACATGAACTATTTTGTTTTCTCTATAATATAGAATTAGAGGCCTAGCTCATTGACGTGCATCAAGAGATTAAAACTCCTTAATCTCTTGATTGGCGATAGTTATTTTTTAGATAAATAAGGTGAGTGTTTCAGCAAACTTTTTTTTGCCAAGGACGATATCAATCCGATCAGATGACGCTTGATACCAGCCCCATCTCGAATATGCTGAATAAAATCATCGAACGAGTGATTTTGGTAATTTAGCAACCTTTGACTTTCGACAGTTTCAACCCAGTCGCCGTAAAACTCTGGAATCTTACTGGGCCTGAAGGCCTCTTTAGGCAACACTCCGCGAATACCGTTAGCGTTCAACATGCTCGTCACAAACTTCATGACATTGGTTTGACAGGTTGAACCACCTCCGAGAGCCAACACCTTGCCGATAGCTCCAACACAGTCCACTGTATTAGCAAAGGCCGTACTTACGTCGTCACCATGGACAAATTCAATACGGGCATCAGGGCTCCATTCAAAAATCACCTCAGGACCATGGGCAGCACCCTTCTCAATCTCTAGCGGTGGTGATGCGCAAATACGCAATATCGTCCAATCCAGACCTGAACTTTTAATGATCTCTTCTGCAGCTACCTTACTACGACCATAATGGTCATCCGGGCTAACCGGAGCCTCACTAGTTAAAGGTGGCTCCCGATCCTGTACCTTGCCAAACACCCCAATGGTTGAGGCAAAGATAAGTCGTTTTGCCGTACCCGAGTCAGCCATCGCCGTCACTACCGTCTCGGTGCCGCCGCAATTTATTTTATGAGTCAGTTCAGGATCTTTTTCGGAATTGGGAGGAATAAGCCCGACAAGATGAATTACTGTATCAACACCTACAAGTGCGGCCTTCACGCTTTCAGGGTCACAAATATCACCCCAAACCACTGAAACCTTATCGCCAAAATTATTGGCCACCTCGGCGGTTAATGCTGTCTTGCGATCCAGGCAGGTTATTCTGTAACCTTTGGCTAATAGCTTTTGGAGTGTGCCTTGCCCGATGTGCCCAAACGCACCTGTTAATAAAACATGTTGTGATGCCACGTAATCTGCCTCTAAAGCTACTCTGATATTTCTTTATTAACTTATCAACTTGAACAGTAATATAATAAATTAAGATTGACTAATATAGTAGTAACTTTGTACTTGTTAACATACTATATCTGCAATTTATGACATTTGGAGACGCATAAGAATGACACAGGCATTAAGTGGCAAGGTGGTAGCTGTAACAGGTGGTTCACGGGGTATTGGCTTAGCGGTTTGCCAAATGTTGATAGAAGCTGGGGCAAAAGTAATTGTCATTGCACGCACCGAAAGCACCCTGAACGCAGCTTGTGAATCACTAGGAAAAAGCACCTTCCCTGTGCTGTGCGACGTCACTGATCACGACCAAATTGAAGCTGCTTTCAACTTGATCAAGCAACAGTTCGATCACATTGATGCGCTGATCAACAACGCAGGTTTTCCGTATGGCCGAAAAATTGAAAAGCTAACACCCAAAGAATTAATGGATCAAACCGCGGCCAACTACTACAGCGCCGTATGGTGCTCACAGCAGGCTCTGCCACTGCTCAGAAAATCAGACAATGCCCGCATCATCAACATCAGTTCGGCCTCAGTACGCAATAACAATGAGTTCGCACACATGGCGGCTTACTCTTCCGCCAAAGCGGCATTAGAGCAATTCAGCAAAGAGATGCGTATCGAACTTAAACCAGAAGGCATTATGGTGACCGTATTAAGCTCTGGTGCTGTAGGCACTGAAAGCACACAAAATTTTGAACCAGAGGCCATGGGTGAAGGCTTCCAGGCATGGGTTGAGAAAGGGCCTATGTGTGACGGCGAAATGGAGATTCAAACAATCGCCAACTCCATTGTTCACACCTTAAATTACCCCAGAGGTGTTGGCCCTGAGTTTATGGAAGTGAGACCCAACATCCCAACACCAAAAATGGGCGATACCGGTTAAGGGCTATAGAGCCCCTGCCATAAAAAGGCCTCTGGCCACAAATAAAAAAAGGCCTCTGATTAAGAGGCCTTTTTTTATTTCAGAGAAAAGCTTCCCGGCCTTAACCGCCCATGGACTGAACCATGGAGATCATGACACCCGCTGCTACAGCAGAACCAATGACACCAGCCACGTTCGGGCCCATGGCATGCATCAGCAAAAAGTTATGAGGGTTTGCCTCTAAACCAATCTTATTGGACACACGCGCCGCCATAGGTACAGCAGACACACCGGCAGAACCAATCAACGGGTTGATCTTATGTTTGCTAAACTTATTCATTAGCTTAGCCATCAAGACGCCCATGGCAGTACCAATACAGAAGGCAACAATACCCAACGCCAAAATACCCAACGTTTTAGGGTCGAGAAATTTATCAGCGGCTAATTTAGAACCTACCGATAGACCCAAGAAAATGGTGGTCACGTTGATCAATGCATTCTGAGCCGTGTCAGACAAACGATCGACCACACCACACTCTTTCATCAGGTTACCGAAGCAGAACATACCCAACAGCGGCGCTGCAGAAGGCAAGAACATGGCAACCAGAAGCAACACCACAACGGGGAAGGCAATCTTCTCGCGCTTAGACACAGTACGCAGCTGCGTCATGGTAATCTTGCGCTCTGCTTCGCTGGTCAGCGCTCGCATAATAGGCGGCTGAATCAGTGGTACCAGCGCCATATAGGAATAAGCGGCGACCGCGATCGCACCCAATAGCTCTGGAGCCAACAGCGAGGCCACGTAAATAGCAGTCGGACCATCGGCACCACCGATAATACCGATCGCAGCGGCCTCAGCGATGGTGAAATCCATCCAACCTAGGTGACTCATGCCTACGGCACCCAGTACAGTGGCAAAAATACCAAACTGCGCGGCGGCACCCAGGAACATAGTTTTCGGATTACCCAACAGTGGACCAAAGTCCGTCATTGCACCGACGCCCATAAAGATCACGAGCGGTGCAACACCAGAAGCAATCGCCACTGAGTAGAAGGTGTACAACATACCGTCAGTGAACTTCAAGTCACGGGCAGTTTGCGCCGCAGCCAACAATTCAGAAGCTGACGCACCGCCCAGTGCCGCTTTTACATCCGCATAGGTTTCATAGGCGGTTACATTGAGTGCCTGCGCCATAGCCGCCAACACTTCTGGGCCGCCATTAGCGATGGCATTCTCAATCGCAGAAAAAGCCAAGCCTGCGCCTGGAATATTCGCAACGATGCCACCAAAACCAATGGGCACAAGTAACAGCGGCTCAAAGTTTTTATTGATCGCTAAATACAGCAGCAAAACACCCACAGCAATCATCACCAGCTGTCCACCAGCAAGGTGGTACAGGCCAGAATCTTGCCAAAGACCTATTAAACTATCCATTTAACAGCCCTCGACTTAAGCAATGGTCAACAGAATGTCGCCGACGGCAACAGAGTCACCCTCTTTCACATTCACGCTGCCAATGGTGCCCGTTTTAGGGGCGCGAACTTCAGTTTCCATCTTCATGGCTTCCAGTACGATGACCAGGTCACCTTCCTGAACACTCTGACCAGGGGTCGCGTGTACCTTAAAGATGTTACCCGCTAATGGTGAAGGCATAGGATCACCACCGCCCACAGGAGCGCCGACAACAGCGCCTGTACTGCTATTTCCACCAATAGCCGCAATGCCGGTCAAGTCACCTCCACTTGAAACAGTAACGGTGTATGAAGCGCCTTCCACATCTACGGTGTAAACCTCTTCACCACTATCATTCGTAACAATAGAACCTTCTTTACCGGTAGGCACTGGCTCGAATGCATCTGGATTGTTGCGATTTTCTAAGAACTTAAGACCAATCTGTGGGAACAATGCGTAAGTTAATACGTCATCTATTTCACCTTCACCCGCAGTCAGGGTAATGCCCTTTTCGGCGGCTTTTTCTTTTAGTTCCGCAGCCAGCTTGTCCATTTCTGACTCAAGTAAATCCGCAGGACGACAAGTAATAACTTCAGCACCATCAAGCACACGCGCTTGCAGTTCAGCGTTGTATGGCGCCGGTGCAGCACCATACTCGCCCTTCAATACGCCTTGCGTTTCTTTAGTGATTGACTTGTAACGCTCGCCGGTCAATATATTCAATACCGCCTGAGTACCTACGATCTGCGAAGTAGGTGTAACCAACGGGATAAAACCAAGGTCTTCACGTACACGTGGAATTTCGGCCAATACTTCATCGAACTTGTCTTCAGCACCCTGATCTTTCAGCTGGCTTTCCATATTGGTCAACATGCCGCCCGGTACCTGTGCTATCAAAATACGACCGTCGATACCACGCAGAGAACCTTCAAACTTGGCGTACTTTTTACGTACTTCACGGAAATAGCTGGCAATTTCCTCCAGCTTTTTCAAATCCAAACCGGTATCACGCTCTGTGCCCTGTAAGATGGCAACAACAGATTCCGTTGGGCTGTGACCGTAAGTCATAGACATTGAAGAAATCGCAGTGTCGATGTTATCGATACCCGCTTCCACACACTTAAGCGCCGTAGCGGTTGATAAACCAGTCGTCGCGTGGCACTGCATGTGAATAGGAATATCGCAGGCCGCTTTTAATTTGCTCACCAGTTCATAACCATCGTATGGCCTTAACAAACCGGCCATATCTTTAATAGCGATAGAGTCGGCGCCCATATCTTCAATGCGCTTGCCCTGCTCTACCCACATGTCAATAGTGTGTACCGGGCTTAAGGTATAGGAGATCGTACCCTGTGCGTGTTTGTCCTGCTTTTTAACGGCTTTCAATGCAGTTTCGATATTGCGCATATCGTTCATCGCATCAAACACACGGAATACATCCACGCCATTCACAGCACAACGCTCAACAAACTTCTCAACTACGTCATCCGCATAGTGGCGGTAGCCCAAAATATTCTGGCCACGGAACAGCATCTGCATTGGGGTTTTCGGCATTGCTTTTTTCAGTTCACGAATGCGATCCCACGGATCTTCACCCAAATAGCGAATGCATGAATCAAACGTCGCGCCACCCCAAGTTTCCAACGACCAGAAGCCTATATCATCCAGCTTGGCGGCAATGGGGAGCATGTCGTCCAAACGCAACCGGGTTGCGAACAGGGATTGGTGTGCGTCGCGCAATACAACGTCGGTAATACCTAATGGTTTCTTGTTGTCACTCATCGAGTAGAAGCCCTTGGATTAAAATAAGAATTCGGTTTTTTCCGCCTATTATGGGCGGTTACGGTGCTGATCAATAGCGGCTTTAATAATCGCCAACACTTTTGGATCAGTCACACCGGCAGGCACTGGAGTAACCGGCTGCTGTGGCTCGACCTTCTCAGGAAGATAGCGCTGGATAAAACCAGACATTATCACGGTGGCAAAGACCAACACCGTCAAAAAGACAAATACAGTGCCCATACCAAACAGCATCAAATCGATGCCCTGATCTAAAATACCTTGTGACATATTGAGTCCTATCTTCAAATCTCGTGGGTGGTTAACCAGCCACAAATAAAACTTTTACTATGTTAGAGAGATAGCCAATGTAACGGCTAAACTTTTTGTAGGCAAATTTACCTGCCTACTACAAAATCACTGTAACAATAACAATTAAAGTTGTTAGATATCAAACAGTTATAATTAATATAAAAATCTTAAATTAGCCATTATCAGACGACTACAACATGAAGCCCTCCATTAAACCCATAATACTGACCTTAACACCCGTCAGCTGTCCCCTTATTTACTTACCAACTAACAATAGACGCAGAACGCCAAATCAGACAACACGGTCACCATCCTTTACAATATGCGATTACTCTCAACCGTGATACTGCAATCTCATGCGTTTATTTCTTGCCCCAATGGAAGGTATCGTCGATCACCACGTTCGCCAGCTACTGACAGAGATCGGTGGGATTGATGTATGCGTAACAGAATTTGTGCGCGTAATCGACCAGCAGTTACCGGAGCGTGTCTTTAAGCGTATTTGTCCAGAGCTACTCGACACAACAAAGCATAACAACCAAACCTGTACAGCATCGGGGACGCCTGTACGAGTACAACTCTTGGGAGGCAAACCAGAACCCCTAGCCTTAAATGCTGCCAAGGTTGCTGGTATGGGCGCCAGTGCAATCGACCTCAATTTTGGTTGCCCAGCAAAGGCCGTTAATAAGAATGATGGCGGAGCCCGCCTATTACGCGAACCTCATCGCCTCTATGACATTGTAAAAGCCGTCCGCAACAGTGTGCCTGAGCACATCCCGGTCACAGCCAAAATTCGCCTGGGCTTTGATGATCGCAGCCTCTACATGGACAACGCATTAGCCGTATACGAAGCCGGCGCCAATGAGCTGGCCGTACACGCCCGCTCTAAAGCCGACGGTTACAAGCCCCCCGCTTACTGGCACTACATCAATGACATTCGTGAACAGATCGATATCCCCGTCATTGCCAATGGGGAGATTTGGAACCTGGAAAATTTTAAACG
>JAUVQU010000248.1 GCA_030597965.1 Cellvibrionaceae bacterium | reverse complement strand
GGTGTAGAGTTGCATGGTGAGTCAGGCTTGGCTGCTGATGTGGAAGTGGTTTCATTGTTGCTGGCTTCTTTACAGGAAGTTGGGTTGGCCAGTTTGAATATTGATTTAGGCCACGTGGGTATTTATCGTGGTTTGGCCGAGGCGGCTGGACTGGACGATACTCAGGAACAAGCATTTTTCGACCTTCTGCAAAATAAAGCGGTGACTGAAATTGCCGCGTGGGTGGAAGTGAATATTACTGACGCCAAGATGGCCGCTATTTTTAACGCCTTGCCACAGCTTGCAGGCGGGCGCTCGGTGTTAGCTGATGCCCGTGAATTATTGGCGGAAGCGCCAGCGGTTGTATTGAATGCGATTGATGAGCTGGAGCAGGTAGCTGATGTTGTTTCTCAGCGCTATCCACAGGCTCGTTTGTATTTCGACTTGAGTGAGCTGCGAGGTTATAACTACCACACGGGTATAGTGTTTGCCGCCTTTGCTGATGGTTATGGTGCTGCACTGGCCAATGGTGGTCGTTATGATTCGGTAGGCGAAGTGTTTGGTAATGCTCGTCCGGCGTCTGGTTTTGGTGTTGATCTCACAGCCATAGAAGGTTTATTGGATGCTGAGCAAGACCGACCTAAAGGGATTTTTGCTGCGGCTTCTAGTGACACGGGGCAATGGCAGGCTATTGATGAGCTGCGTGCACAGGGTGAAATAGTTGTGTGTGGTTTTGAAAGGCAAAGTCACAGCGATATGAGTATCGTTTGCGACCGTGAATTAGTGCTGGATACGGGTGAATACCGCGTGCAGTCGCTTTGATGTTTAATTTTTCTCTGAGAGTTGTGTGAGTCATGGGTAAGAATGTCGTTGTACTGGGCACCCAATGGGGTGATGAAGGCAAGGGTAAGATCGTCGACTTGTTGACCGATCAAGTGTCTTTGGTTGCGCGTTTTCAGGGTGGTCATAATGCTGGCCATACACTGGTAATAGACGGTAAAAAGACGGTTTTACACCTGATTCCATCGGGTATTTTGCGTGAAGGTGTAAACTGCATGATTGGTAATGGCGTGGTGTTGGCGCCGGATGCGCTACTGAAAGAGATGGCTGGCTTAGAGGCGCAGGGTGTACCTGTTCGCGAGCGTCTGCGTCTGTCGCCCGGGTGCCCATTAATCCTGTCGTATCACGTTGCACTGGATCAAGCCCGTGAAGCTGCCCGCGGTAATGCAAAAATTGGCACCACCGGTCGCGGTATTGGTCCAGCTTACGAAGATAAGGTGGCGCGTCGCGGGTTGCGTTTGGGTGATATTTTTAACGCTGAACGTTTTGCTGCCAAGCTTAAAGATGTGGTTGAGTATCACAACTTTACATTGACTCAATACTACAAGACCGAAGCCTTGGATTACGATCAAATTCTGGCCGACGCAATGGTGTGGGGTGAGGAACTGAAGCCATTAGTTTCTGATGTGACCAATGACCTTCATGTCGCACGTGAGTCGGGTGAAAGCATTTTGTTCGAGGGTGCCCAGGGCTCCCTGCTGGATATCGATCATGGTACCTACCCGTTTGTTACCTCCTCAAATACAACCGCTGGCGGAACCGCTACGGGTTCTGGTATGGGGCCGTTGTATTTGGATTATGTACTGGGTATTACTAAGGCCTACACCACACGCGTAGGTTCAGGCCCATTCCCTACGGAATTAGATTGCGAAGTGGGTAAGCATTTGGGGGTGGTCGGGCATGAGTTTGGTGCGACTACTGGCCGTGAGCGCCGCACCGGTTGGTTCGATGCTGTGGCGGTTAAATACGCCATTCGAATCAACAGTGTTTCTGGTTTGTGTTTGACCAAGCTGGATGTTCTGGATGGCCTTAAAGAGTTAAAAATCTGTGTTGGCTATAAAGACAGTGCGGGCAATGATATGAATATCCCCTATGACGCAGAGGGTTGGGATGATGTGCAGCCGGTTTATGAAAGCATGCCTGGCTGGACAGAAAGCACGGTAGGGGCCCAGTCGTGGGATCAGCTTCCGGCTAATGCTCAAGCGTATATTAAACGCCTTGAAACGTTGGTCGGCGCTCCGGCGGATATCATTTCTACCGGCCCAGATCGTATAGAGACGATAGTGCTTAGGCATCCATTTGAATAAGTTTATGGCGGTGAGTTCCTAAGTACTTAAAAGGCCGCTATTTAGCGGCTTTTTAATGGATGGCCATTTTTCATAAGTAAAAGTTTCATGTGCCAAAAAACAACCAGACTGGCCTTCATTGGCTGTGATGGTTTGTTGTGTGAGCGCTACCCAGTGCTAAGCTGAAGAATCTGATTTGCTTTGTGACTGACTTGGGGTAGTCTTTCATGTCTGGGTGTTTGTATGGACTAAGAATTGTGATGGTCCGATTCTTTCCCAATAATAAAAATATTAGTTAATGGAGAAATGTTATGTCTGATTTTATTGGCGATATCATTGGTCAGGCTGTTCCTGCACCAAAGCCAGGTAAAAAACTGCAGCAATTAAACCGTGATGGCAGCAAAGTTTCATATTCGGATGCTGACTTCAGTGACCTTGATGGAAAAGTAACAGCCATCTATTACATTGCCGCACAGAGTGGCACCGATAAACTGCAGGAAAAGCTGAAGGACGCGATTGACGCCGAGGGTTTCTCTGCCGATGATTTTTTATGTCTGACCGTTATTAATGTCGATGACGCAATGTTTGGTACGGCTGGGCTTGCAAAGTCAACGTTCGAAGGTCGTTCCAAAGAGCCAGGAAATGCGGATAGAGAGTTCTGGGTTGATAGCAAGTCAGTCTTGCGTGATCGCTGGGAGCTGGACAAGAAATCGGCGGCTCACATTATTTTGGGCAAAGACGGCACGGTTCTGTCGGTTGTTGAGGGTAAAGTCACTGACGACGAAGTGGCTGAAACCATCGCAGCCATTAAAAGCGGTATTTAATTAACCTGTGTCCCTGATTTTGCGCTGTGGCTCTGTTTTGGGGTTGTGGC
>JAUVQU010000132.1 GCA_030597965.1 Cellvibrionaceae bacterium | reverse complement strand
TGTTCACCCGTTGAATTATTTTGTGCCCAGGTCTCCCTCGCCCTAATTAAACGTTGAGCCTGATATTCATCTAATAACGTCTTAACAGATTCATAATCGTCATTATTGGACAGCCAAATAGCGGCTAAAGAAATACCGAACACCCCAGCCGATGTTTCGTAATAATCCACATCGTTTGAAGCCAAGAGTTGCCTTACCTCAAAGGCCTCATCTTCAGGGACGTTGTTTAATTTGAATAAGAGTTTCGCCATGATAATCTTTAACCCATAATAAATTTATAATTCAGGTATTTCATGAGCTACAAATGCAGCGACTGCAGCTATAAAGGCACCCAACTCTCCCAAGGCTATTGTCCTGCTTGTGGATCACCCTGCTACCGCCGCATCAATCGTGTCTATCGTGAGGAAGACACTAAGCGACTCAGCACCTTAAAAATATTGCTGCTCATTTCACTCTGGTTGTCTCTGGCTTATCTGGTCTATGAAAAACTCTAGAGCGATTTTATCGCCAGTAACTCCACCTCAAAAATCAGCACAGAATTGGCTCCAATCTTACCCGCACTGCGGTTGCCATAACCTAAATCAGGTGGAATAAAAAAACGCATCTTCTGACCTTCTACCATTAACTGCAGGCCTTCCGTCCAACCTTTAATAACCATGCCCAGACCAAACTCAATCGGCTCACCGCGCACGATTGAGCTATCGAACACCGTACCGTCAACCAGCGTGCCGTGATAATGTACAGAGACACGATCCGTCGGCTTAGGGTGCTGCGTGCCTGTGCCTTTTGACAGAATCTGATACTGCAACCCAGTATGAGTTACTTGAACATCCTCAGCCTGTAAATTAGCCGCTAAAAATACACGGCCGCGATCAATGTTCGACTGCGCCTCTTTATTCTTTTTAATAATCTTCAAACCAAAGAAGATCACCAAAACCGCACCTAAGATATAAGCAAATGTATCACTCATTGTTTTTACACCCTGAATTATATTTATGAGCCAGACTACTGAGCTCGATGACGATATTTGTCTTTATTCTTTCGGCCTTTTTTATAAAGTGCCGGTCGCAACTTACGCCGCAAAGACGGCAATAAATAACCCAATGTTGCCAGCCAGCCACTGCTTTGCGGCATGGCTATCTCCAGATTATTACCTTGGGTAATAGCAATGATCGACTCCGCCACTTCTTCGGCTGTACTCATTGGCTGGGAATAAACAATATCTTCAACGTCATTTATATTATCCATGATAAAACCAGTATCGATTGGCCCTGGCGAAACAACACCTACATTTATGTTCGTTTCCTGCAACTCATCGGCCAGCGCATAAGTAAAGGCACGTAAACCTGCTTTAGTACCGCTGTAAGTCGCAGCGCCCTGCAATGGCGCCATTCCTGCCAGCGAACCCACCATGACAATAGCGCCACCATCACTCTGGTGCATATGGGGTAATACTGCACTGGTTAAAACCAATGGCGCGCGGACATTCACATCAACCATCGCCGCTATAGCCTGTGGTGTTTGATGAATAACATCCCCACGTACATGCATGCCTGCATTATTAATAAGTACATCAATCCGGCCAAATCGTTCAAAAGCCTGATCGGCCAGATTCAAACACGCAGTCGTATCGGCAACATCCATTGAAACGCTAAGAACCTCAGTGACTTTACTGAGCTCATTGCTGATTTTGTCCAACGCTTCTTTACCGCGAGCCACTAACACCAAATTGGCAGCTAAGGCCGCAAAAGCTCTTGCGCAAGCGGCACCAACACCCGCAGAAGCACCGGTGATGATGACGGTTTTATTGTTGAAATCTGAAATGATCATTTCAATCCCTGTCAACTTCCTTTAGGAACAAGAGTTTAAACACGCTGCGCTTGAATTAAAATATTACGCGGTGTTAATGCTGGCTCACAGAATTCTGCCATTGTAACAGCCGCTCCCTGCTCTTCTAGATATAATGTTCGGTCGAGAGCCAGCCAAATCTCCAAAGGTCTACGAAACAAATGCGTTACCAGTTCCATGCGACGCACCTTCTGTGCACGGGCTTTACCTAAATCCAACCAACTCGCTTCATCCAGGTCGAGCAGCTTATCAGCAGCAAAGGGTAATTGCTTTTGCGCTAACGCCCAAGCCACAAAACCCGTAAAGCTTTCGCTTAAAAGCTGTTTGCGTAAATTGGGTACCGGTAGGTATTCATCCACACCACGCCATTCACGCTGCAGTGCATCAAACGCTAATCGCCAGACAACTTCTTGCTGACCCTGACGTGCAACATGGGCACCAGCCGTTACCGTTTGCTGTAAAGGCAACTGCAAATCAGCTTTGCTCAAGCGCAATACACTTCTTTGAGCGCAGGAGGATAATGGCTGATAGCGATTGCCACGAATCAAATGATAACAACAAGGTGAAAGGCTTAAACTGCAGCAATCACTGTGCGCCCAGTGTTGCATCAAGGTTGTGTGTAAATCACCACAGGCGTGCAGAGCCACCGCGCTCTGATGGTTATTCAATAAATTGGCCGATTCAGAAGCAAAGGCATCACCCAATACAAATGATTGCTTAACCTCAAAATGATCCGCCAATATGCGCCCTTGATCACACAGGGAAGCCTGCCACTCCAAGCTATCAATCGAACGCGTCTGGGTGGCACCGAGCAATCGCCCCAAATGCCCTTTACCCGCACACCACTCTAATATTGGATCATGTGAATCTTCTTCAGATAGGCTGCCGCCAAACGCGAGAATCTGTTGCCATTTACGGCCGGGAATGCCCTCCTCCATTCTTTGTGGCGGGGTCAGATGTCTAGGTATGGTCCGAGGTAAGTGAGAGAGTTCAAGCAAGCGCGTCGCGCTGGGTATCCAAGGATTAAGCCATGCTGCCAGGCGTGAACTGTCTGCATCAAGGGCTGCAACGGCATTATCGTCCAGCGCATCCAATTTGGCCGCCAGCTCAGGCTCACCCCAAGGATAATCAAGATGATGAAACGGCTGAACTTGCCACCATCGGCGGTGCCCGGCGAGCAAATCATCAAGCTCTTCAAACCAATCCGAGTACACGCAAGCTCCTATATAAATTTACAGAAAAAGGGGCTAAATAGCCCCCCTCTTCATTAGATCATATAATTCGGGTACTTAATCTACCCCAATATTAATCGGTTTGTATCATATGCACATCGCGTTGAGGGAACGGAATAGTACAGCCAACCGACTCAATCGCCGCTTTAAGTGCTACACGACTATCGAAGAAGAATGCCCAGTAGTCTTCGGTCTTTACGAAAGCACGCACCAGGAAGTCCACAGAGTTGGTGCCCAGATCAACAACGGCAACAACATTACCCTGTTCCTGCAGAATACGGACGTCGTTAGCCAAAACCGATTCCATGGCCTCTTTGGCTTTACCCAGGTCATCGCTATAAGAAACACCTATGGACACTTCCACGGCACGCACATTACTGCGCGTGTAGTTAATGATGTTGCCATTGGCGAGCGGGCCGTTCGGAATGATCAGTGTGCGCTTATCAAAGGTTTCCAGAGTCGTCACAAAAATACCTATATCGATCACTGCGCCTTCCAGGCCCTGAGCTTCCACGTAATCCCCCACCTTTAGTGGACGAAAGATTAAAATCATCACACCACCGGCAAAGTTCGAAAGGCTACCCTGCAATGCCAGGCCGATAGCCAAGCTAGCAGCACCAATAATCGCCACAAAAGAAGTTGTTTCAATACCCACCATGGAAGCCACGGTGATCATCAGTAAAACTTTCAAGAAAATATCAACACCGCCGCTCATAAACTTGGCGAGAGTTTCATCTGGGAATTTAGCCAACATGGCGCGGCTTACGCCACTGTGAATGCGCTTAATCAGCCAAAATCCGACAATTAGTACAACTAACGCCAGTAGCACCTTGCTACCATAGGCTATGATCATAGCCTGTACTTCTTCCCACCGATTCTGCATACCATCCATTTCATTACCTCATCGTTTTGTTATTATTTTTTGCTTGATTTTTATACAGAAAATGAAGAGCTGTCTAAACTGACATCCGTTATACCTAATTTCACTCTCACTTTAAACGCCGAATATGACATCAATGAAATGACTAATCAGTATTCTTAACAAACAATGACAGTTTCAGGGGTGTTCAGGTCTATTATTGGTGTTAATATCGAAGGCTTGTACTATCTTTTACTGAACGCTATACGAACAACAAAAAACACAAACTACTAGAGAGGCTGTCATGTCCGACATGTTTATGACCCCACCAGGTGATTCCTTCAACTGGCCAATGCTCAAGATGAGCTACCTGACCGATGCAGAGAATATTCGCAAGCTACTTCCACCTTGTTTCGACGCAGGTGATGAGCCGCGTGTTGAGCTGACAGCGTACAACTTCCCAATCAACAACTGGCCAGAGCACGGCTTGGTCACCAAGGTTTCCTGTAAGTATAAAGGTCAGGAAGGTTGGTTCTGTCTGGGCTACGCCATCGACAAAGAAGCTGAAATCTTCCAGAGCCAGGAACGTTTCGGTCAGCCGAAATACCCTGCAGAAGTTCAATATCACCGCATGGGCACCGAAGTAGCCGCCCGCGCCATTCACCAAAAGTACACCTTCCTTGAATTCACAGGTGAAGTTAAAGAAGACATGGACGGCGGTGAAGAGTTTGACGATTTCGAGTACTGGTTAAAGTACTCTCGTCGCGTAAACATCTTTGAGCCAGGTTTTGACTTCGGCCCTAACGTTGTTGTGGTTAAAGCCCGTTTCGGCACCATGAAGAAGCAGCGTGTAGAAGGTACTTTGAAGCTGATTGAAAGCCCATGGGATCCAATCGCTCAAAACCTACCTGTTCGCAGCGAAGTTGAATCTTGGTTGTGGTACCCAATGTTTATCGATCGCACCGTAGAAATGGATCCAGAAGGCATTGATGCAGCTGCCTTCGAGCCATTCGCTGACACCATTGGCAACTCTCGCTGGCCTGGCGTATGTGGCGGCCCAGTGAAGCCATTTGGTAAGTAACTTGTCATTCCCGCGCAAGCGAGAAGCCAGTTAAAAATGGGAGCCAATGGCTCCCATTTTTTATAACTTAAATTCGGCCATATTTTCCTTCCAACACACCTTAAACACCTGTTAGATTAGACGTTATACACGGCAGCTGCATCAATAAGAATAAAGACACACGGAGTCAGGCATGTACGAAGATCTATCAGTCGAAATCTTCATGGAAAGATTAAAAGGTAGAACACCAGACGAGCCAGAATTTCATCAGGCGGTGCAGGAAGTAGTCGAACATGTTATCCCCTTCATTTTAGAGCACCCTAAATACCAACAGGCTGGCATCATCCAGCGTATGACCGAACCGGACCGCACCATTATATTCAGAGTGGTATGGGAAGACGACAATGGCGAAGTACAGGTTAACCGAGGCTATCGGGTGCAATTCAGCAACGCCATCGGTCCCTACAAAGGCGGCCTGCGTTTTCACCCCTCAGTTAATCTCAGTATTTTAAAATTCCTCGGGTTTGAGCAAACCTTTAAAAACAGCTTAACCACCCTGCCCATGGGTGCTGCTAAAGGTGGCTCCAATTTTGACCCCCACGGAAAATCAGACGCAGAAGTCATGCGCTTCTGCCAATCCTTCATGACAGAACTGGTTCACCACATCGGGCCCAATACAGATATCCCCGCCGGTGACGTGGGCGTGGGCGCACGCGAGATCAGCTATTTATTTGGCCAGTACAAACGTCTGGCTCACGAATTCACCGGCGCATTAACGGGTAAATCATTAGAGTTTGGCGGCAGCCTTATACGCAAAGAGGCCACCGGTTACGGCAATGCCTACTTTATGGAAGAAATGCTCCGCCACCAATACGACTCTATTTTAGATAAAACCTGTCTCATTTCCGGCTCTGGTAATGTCGCCCTATACTGCACAGAAAAAATTATTCAGCTGGGCGGTAAAGTCGTCACCCTTTCCGACTCTTCCGGTTTTATCCACGACCCCGACGGCATAGACGAAGATAAACTGGCCTACCTTATTGACCTCAAAACTGTTAAACGTGGACGGATTTCTGAGTACGCTGAAAAATATGGTTGTGAATACCACGTAGGTTTACGCCCATGGAGTATTCCGTGCGACCTGGCCTTCCCCTGCGCGACCCAAAACGAACTCGATGAAAACGATGCTCACCACCTAATTGAGCACGGCTGTATTGGCGTCTCCGAAGGCGCCAATATGCCCACCACACAGGCCGGCATTAAAGCATTTCAAGAGGCCAAGTGCCTGTTTGGCCCAGGTAAAGCCGCAAATGCCGGCGGCGTAGCCATATCAGGCCTGGAAATGACACAGAACAGTATACGCCTAGCTTGGAGTGCAGAAGAGCTCGAAAAAAGACTGCAAGATATCATGGTGGGCATTCACCGCCAATGCGCCCAATACGGGACAGAAGAGGATTATGTCAACTACGTAAAAGGCGCCAACATCGCAGGCTTCATCAAAGTAGCCGACGCCATGCTTGCCTATGGGGTGATCTAGCGCC
>JAUVQU010000141.1 GCA_030597965.1 Cellvibrionaceae bacterium | reverse complement strand
CGGCACCAGCACAGAGCAGGGCATTTTCAATTTCTTCTGCCTGCTGGCGCTGAGTATCAATTCGCAATTGTAGCCAAGGCATAATCAGTTTTTCCAAATGTACGCCGTTATCAAAACTGGCTGAAAATGGTGCGGAATGATTTAAAGGGCTGTGCGTTGCTGGTTGTCGAGTAGTGCCAAGCGTTTGTTAATGCTGGTGCATATACCTTGCCCGTCCAGACCGATGTTGGCCAGCATTGTAGGGTGCTTGGCATGTTCCACAAAGTGGTCGGGCAAACCCAGTTGCAGTAGCGGGATGGTAATGCCGACGCTATTCAGGTGCTCACTGATGGCGCTGCCGGCGCCGCCCATGATGGAGTTTTCTTCGAGGGTCACCAATAGGTCGTGGCTACCCACCATTTTTATGATCAGTTCGTGATCCAGTGGTTTGATAAAGCGCATGTCGCAGACGCTGGCATTGAGGCGCTTTGCTGCAGCAATAGCGGCCGGTAGCAAATTGCCAAAGTTCAAAATTGCGATGCGCTTACCTTCTCGCTTAAGTACGCCTTTGCCGATGTCTACCGTATCGAGTTTGGCTTCTGTTTGCCTGCCTGGGCCTGTGCCTCGGGGGTAGCGCACAGCGGCTGGGCCTTTGTGCTCATAGGCTGTCGATAGCAGCAGACGGCATTCTTGCTCATCACTCGGGGCGGCGATCACCATATTCGGAATGCAGCGCATAAAGCTTAGGTCGTAGCTGCCCGCATGGGTCGGGCCGTCTTCTCCGACCAGGCCGGCACGGTCTATGGCAAAGGTAACGTCCAGGTTTTGAATGGCAACATCGTGAACCAGCTGGTCGTAACCACGCTGTAAAAATGTAGAATAAATAGCAACAACCGGTTTTGCGCCTTCACAGGCGAGGCCCGCAGCCAGGGTGACGGCATGCTGCTCGGCAATGGCTACGTCATGGTAGCGATCGGCGTATTGCTCGGCGAATTCAACCATGCCGGAGCCTTCGCACATAGCAGGGGTAACCCCGATAAGCTTATTGTCTTGAGCCGCGGTATCGCAGAGCCACTCACCAAAAATATCCTGATATTTTTTCGGCTTAGGTTTTTCTGTATCGACGGACTTTGGTGCTGACTTGGGCTCGATTTTGGTCAGTGCGTGGTAGCCCACAGGGTCTGCCTCGGCTGGAGCAAAACCTTTACCTTTTTGGGTGATGATGTGCAGTAATTTAGGGCCAGGAAGATCGCGTAAGTTCTGTAGGTCGTGGACTAGACGATCCATATCATGACCGTCAATGGGCCCGATGTAATAAAAACCAAGCTCTTCAAACAGGGTGCCCGGGGACACCATGCCTTTCATATGCTCTTCGGTTTTACGTGCCAATTCCCAAGCTGGTGGAATTTTGGCCAGAACTTTTTTACTGCCCTCGCGAAAGCTAGTGTATAGCTTGCTGGCCCAAACCTTAGAGAAGTAGGTGGCCAGACCGCCAACATTGCGGGAAATGGACATGTTGTTGTCGTTGAGGATCACCAGTATATCGCTTTGGGTGTGAGCGGCATGGTTGAGTGCTTCAAAGGCCATCCCCGCGGTCATGGCGCCATCGCCGATGACGGCCACTGATTTCTTTTCGCTCTTGCGGCCCATGCTGCCTGCGGGTAATTCACCCGTCAGCTGCTCTGCCAGTTCTGCGCCGAGGGCCATGCCGAGTGCGGCACTGATGGATGTGCTGGAATGACCTACACCAAAGGCGTCATATTCACTTTCACTGCGCTTGGGAAAGGCCGACAGGCCGTCCTCTTGGCGCATGGTGAGCATCTTTTCGCGGCGACCGGTAAGGATTTTGTGTGGGTAACTTTGATGACCGACATCCCAAACAATGTTGTCTTCAGGGGTGTTGTAACAGAAATGCAGAGCAATCGTTAACTCGATAACGCCTAAGCCAGCGCCGAAGTGACCACCGGTTTGACCAACACTGTATAGAAGAAACTCGCGTAACTCGTTAGCAAGGGCAGGTAATTCCGTTTCGGGCAGCTGACGTAAATCGGCGGTTGTATTTATGCCGTCGAGTAGCGGTGTCTGTGGCCGAGAAAGGGGAATCTGTTCAAACATGCAGTTTTCAATAATTACGCAAAAGGGATGCTATTTTAGGCTGCGCGGAGCGCCTTGCCTAGCTCTGAATGACATTTTAAAAGTATAGGTCTCTTTTTGGACCTAATATCCACGATTAATGATGTAAGCAGAGAGTTGGCGAAGAGTATCGGCCTTTTCATCAAAGCTGCCGAGTGCCTTTAACGCTTGCTGGTGGAGGTCGTTGGCTTTGGTTTTGGCGCCTTCCAGGCCCAGCAGTGAGACGTAAGTTGGCTTGTTGCGCTCTTGATCGGCCCCCTGGGTTTTGCCGAGGGTTTCTGTATCGGCAATAACATCGAGAATGTCGTCCTGCACCTGAAAGGCAAGGCCAATCGCTTTGGCGTACTGGGTGAGAGAGGTGAACTGTTCTTCACAGGCTGTTTCGGTTGCTTCGGCACCCATTAAAACGGCCGCTTCGATCAGTGCCCCTGTTTTGTAATTATGCATGGTTTGCAGGTGGTTAAGGTCGACTTGTTTGTCGATGGAGGCAAGGTCGATGGCTTGGCCCATGACCATGCCACGATGGCCTGATGCCTGACCAAGTCTTTTGAGTAAGGCTAAGCGAGTGTTTGCGCTGAGAGTGCTGGCTTCTGTGATGCAGTCAAATGCCAGTGTTTGTAGCGCATCGCCAGCCAGGATGGCGGTGGCTTCACTGAATGCCTTGTGGCAAGTAGGTTGACCCCGTCGCAAGTCATCATCGTCCATGGCTGGCAGGTCATCGTGAATTAAGCTATAGGCGTGGATGGATTCTACGGCGCAGGCTACGGCATCAATGTTTTTGGGTTCAGCTGATGGGCTGATGGCGGCCGCACTGGCATAAGCAAGAATGGGGCGAACTCGTTTACCGCCATTCAAAAGGCTATAGCGCATAGCGTCGATTAAGTCTTCGCCGCCAATAGGGTCGGTTTTCGGAAGTGCTTCAGCCAGTGCCGAATTAATTCGATCTTGCCCTTGGGTAAAGAAGGCGGTCAGTTGCTCGTCCATTGATTTTAAGCCTCGCCGCCAAACTCTTTGGCTTGTAGCTCGCCCTGTTCTTCCAGTAACAATTGTACTTTTTGTTCGGCTTCAGTCAGGCGGTTTTGGCACTCACGCGTTAGTTTAATGCCATCTTCAAACGCCTTAAGAGATTCTTCCAGGCTCATGTCGCCCTGTTCCATATCGGTTACGAGTTTCTCTAAATCTTGTAATGCCTGTTCGAAGTCAACGGCTTTCTTTTTTGCGGCCACGGGAAGTGTCTCTAGCTGGATAAAATGGCAACCCTACAGAAGCTCTGTCTAGTGGTCAATTATAGCTTCACAAGGAGGATGAACTTGATGGCAATAGGGGCGATCTCTCTACTGAGGGCTTTGCACGAAAGCCATTTCTCCTCCATGCTGTGTTTACCCCACAAGGGGGCACCGAGGAAAACCGTACTCAATCGGTCATTTATAAATATAAACTTCCTCATTCCGTGCGTTTTTGCCTTGCCTGAAAGTGAAATCATCTTCCGTGCAAAGCCTCAGTACACCAAAATTGAGTTTGAATTATTAAGGGTGCTCTTAAGTTGGCCAAACAAAAAGTAAAATTGCTGTTCTTATGTACGGGAAATTCTTGCCGTAGCCAAATGGCCGAGGGCTGGTTGCGGCATTTACGAGACGACGACTTTGAGGTGTTTTCGGCGGGTATTGAAACCCATGGCCTGAATCCGCTAGCGGTTAAAGTTATGTGGGAAGCTGGTGTTGATATTTCTATGCAGCAATCCCAGTTGTTGGGGCGTGTGCTGGAAGATCTTCCGGTTGATCAATTGGATTACGTACTGACGGTGTGTGGCCATGCCGACCAGCACTGCCCGGAGCTTCCACACAATGTGGCCTGTATGCATCTGGGCTTTGATGATCCACCAAAATTAGCGGCTAACGCCCAGAATGATGAAGATGCCCTGCCGTTTTACCGGCAGGTACGAGATGAGATAAAGAAGCAGCTGGAGAATATTGATCAGTTATTGGTGGGGATTTAAGGCTTATCTTCCCAGCAGTATGCTGCCCGATCTATTATTTTTCATTCTGATGCCAGTCCCGGTTGACCTGTACCAGGGCTTTTAGACTCTTGGAGCGGAATTCCCTTCGGTAAAGAATGGTGACTACGGTAGTGGTGGCCAGAATGAAGAGCAGCGGGTGGATAAACCATGCGAGCATTGCCATGGAATAGTAAAAAGACCTCAGGCCAAAGTTATAGCTGTGGGATGCCTGATCTAAAATCTTGCCGCAGTGCAGGGCAAAGAGATCGCAGTCTTCATTGCTGAGATTAATTTCTTCTGCGACAGGAGCGCCACCGATCAGTACGCCACAGAAGCCAAATTGTCTGAGTGCCCAGGTAAAAGTGAAGAAGGCATAAATATAAATTATCGAGAGAAGTAACAGCTTAGCCTGTAGCAGTTGATTACTTATGTCGGAGATGAAAGGCAGGTCGGAAAACAGATTGGCGACCTGGTCAGAGTTGGCCATTACCGTTAATAGGCCTGCCAGTATCAAAACACTGGTCGAAGCCATAAATGAAACGTGCCGTTCAAGGTTGCCGATGATGGATGCATCAGAGACCCGCAAGTCCCTCTTTAGTAGTTCCCGCATCCAGTCAACCCGGTGGCGGTGCATGACCGAGGCCAGGCAGTCAACTTGCTTGGCTCGAGATTTGGCAAAGCGACTGTAGCCAATCCAACAAAGAAAGAACCAAATTAAACTGAATAAATTGAACCAGTCTGAATTGAGTGCGGCCATGTGTTCATTTCCGAGCTTGAGAGTGATTGATAGAGTCTACCATTTATCTTAATTTCATCGGTGCTGACGGTTATAACCACTAAAGAAAAAGCCCCTCAGTATTAGTGGGGAAAGTCAGTTCTTAGTTAAGTCCCCGATCCGGTGCAAATAAGCTAGTTGCTCGGTATTTAAAGGAATCGATCTCTTATTATCAAAATCATATTTCACTAGTACGCAGTCAACCTCAGCAATAACAGCCCCTTTCTGTTCAAGGCGACAGTGCTTGGTAATAGAACTGGTACCTATTTTGGTGATATTGGTTTCTACGGTGACGGTATGGCCGTAGAAAGCTTCAGCCCTGTAATTAATATCCAGTTTTACCAGCACTAAAGACCAGTCCCACATTTCTGCATGGGTGTCCATAAAATCGGCGCGAGCCTGTTCGGACCAGATGGCGTAAGAGACGTTATTAATATGGCCGAGTGCGTCCGTCTCGCAAAAGCGAGGTTTAATTGTTGTTGTGGTCAAAATGATTCTCTTTTTTAGGTATTTTTTTAATTCGTGACTGCCGATTTTTTGATTTCAGGGGTCGGACGCAGATGCCCAATATTGTAGCGGGTAAAAGCAAAAAAGCCTCCGACCAATAAATCCCCGTCTTCCATTAATGTGGTAATCCCGCCCCAGTTGCCCCAGCGAATACTGCTGTTGGGGAAGGTCCAGCGTGCAACGGTTTCACCTGTGTACCAGTTGAGAGCATCGTATTCATAAATATCGTTTTCTTTATTGGCGACATAAATCAGATTGTTAGAAGGGGATATGGTGGGTGGCATCCAGTCGCTGCCGTCAATGTCGTCTCGAATCCAAACGCTTTTAAGCTGTCTGCGTTCAGAATTCCATACAAACTTTTCCACGCCTAACGGTGCTTCACGGGTGGTGCCGGCCAGCATGCCATTGCCCAGGGCGTCTTTGCCGATCCACGCAGGTTCTGGGTAGGAAGTATTAACGATCACAATCCCATTGCCGAAGGTTAAGAAAGAGGCTTCGATGGTGGCTTTTGAAACCGCAATTTTATGTTGGTCTGCAATTCTTCGCGAAGCGGTGCCCGGCTTTTGTGTGAAATCTTCAGGGATCTCATCGCGCCAGAACACCACAAGATTACTGCCGTTTTCATTGTGGTCTGAAATGGCGACCAGTTTATCGGCCTTATCACCAAAGCCGATTAAGGAAGGGGTGGTGCCAGAGCCGACGGATAACGCACCCTGGATAGGGGTGGAAGCTATGTCATAGT
>JAUVQU010000180.1 GCA_030597965.1 Cellvibrionaceae bacterium | reverse complement strand
TGCTCATCAAATTCGGGCAGGCGTTATTCCATCTGACCCCGGAAGTACTCACTCTTACTGATAGCGAGGTCATTGTCGTTATATTGCGGCTAGTGGATATGTCCTTGATTGGCGGCCTGCTGTTACTGATCGTCTTCAGCTGCTATGAGATTTTCGCCTCAAAAATCAACATCGATGGGCACGAAGCTCAACCAGACTGGATGGGCAAAGTCAATTTCAGTAGCCTCAAACGCAAAGTAATTGGAACAATTATTGCCATTGAACTGCTGAAAACAGTCGTTAATTTATCCTCATCACCTACCGAAGCTGAAGAGACAGCCCTCATGTGAAAGGTGATTATTCATGTCACCTTTTTCGTATCAGGCATCGGTGAAGCCGTGATGGATAAGGTCGCCACTAATATCAATGCACACTAGCGCCAGCACAAACGACAGACATAAAAAAAGCAGCCATCAGGCTGCTTTTTAAATTTGGAGCGGAAAAGGAGACTCGAACTCCCGACCCCAACCTTGGCAAGGTTATGCTCTACCAACTGAGCTATTTCCGCGTAGTCTATTCCACTGAATCATCAACAGAATAAAAAATGGCGTCCCCAAGGGGAGTCGAACCCCTGTTACCGCCGTGAAAGGGCGGTGTCCTAGGCCTCTAGACGATGGGGACAGAAACTTCTGTCCGACAGAGCTTTCAATAAACTGAAAGTTGCCAGCCTAACAATCCGCACACGGCGAATTGATAAAAATTTGGAGCGGAAAAGGAGACTCGAACTCCCGACCCCAACCTTGGCAAGGTTATGCTCTACCAACTGAGCTATTTCCGCTTTGTATACCTAACCATTAACTGCCAGGAAAATGGCGTCCCCAAGGGGAGTCGAACCCCTGTTACCGCCGTGAAAGGGCGGTGTCCTAGGCCTCTAGACGATGGGGACCCAGCAACCTCCACAAGACCTCAATGAGTCCGTTGTGAAGTGGGGCGCATTCTATGCAGCAAGGGGTTCACTGTCAACTCCCGAGGGGCGTTTTTTTAATAAGTTATAACAAGAGCTTAGTCTGTTAAGAAATACAGAATTTCAATGGTCTCAATGGCTTACCTCTACACCTGTTCGCCTCGGTTTAACCAACTCAAACTCAGCGCAGTTCTTCTATCGCCTCAAACAGGCGATGAATGCGCTTCGCATTCGCCCCCAAATCACCTTCCCCTACCCTTGAGGCCGACCGGGCATCAATTCTACTGCCATCAGGCGCAGGCCTGACACGAACAATCACGTCATCCTTAAAGCCAAATACTGCCGATTCATCAACGGCTTCTAATTCGCCTGAATCAACGTCATCACGGAGGACTTCCCAACCCAAAGTACTAACGGCCTCACGAACATGGTCATAAGCGACACCCACTGAAACATCCAACTGCAAAGGCGCAAGATCTGAATACCCCAAGCTCTGCTGCTCAAGGGTGTCAGGATCTACCGCCAAATTGTTATCACTGTTCACACGCTGTTTGGGCACCTCAATAAACACCGGCACATCATCAAGGTCAGTAGAGACATCGTGGATTCTCGGTGAATTAAAACCATCACCCACCAATATAACCATCGCTACCAAGGGTAAAGCACCAACAACAATCGACAATCCCGCCGACTTCATAGCACTAGCGTCACCCTTAAAAAGAGACATCAGGAAACCAATAAGACCTATCGCTCCGAGCACCAACAATCCTAAAAGCGATACGGCAAAGCCACCCGCAAGAAAAGGGAATGGAGCATCCAAAAACTTATAGGCAGCAATGCTCACCACCATCAAACCAAGCAACCACCACTGTATTTTTACGATTCCGTGCAACACGCCTACCCCATATAAAACAATAAATTTTTGACTAAGGAGGTTCCCTAATTCGAATTGGTTGTGAATGAAATAATACGACTAATTTCAGCCATCGAACGACCACTCTCGGCCTGCCACTGGTTGAACACTAACTGCACTTGGCTCAAGGCTTTCTGGCTGGTCGGAATTTTATCGACGATTCCCTCTGCTTTAAGTACAGCCACAACATCATCGGTTAACAAAAAGGTATCTTTACCAACCATACGCAGGAAACGCGCACCTGAATGCCCGCCCATCTGCGTGCCGTACTTTTTAAGTTGCGTCCAGAGCCCCACAATGTTGTCAGCTGGCCACTGCGCCAACCATTCACCCACACTGCCATGTTCAGCCACAATATCCAGCAGCCAAATCGCGTTTTTACGCACCGATTTAATCTTTCCAAAGTGGCGAATAATGCGCTTATCATGCATTAGGCCTTCAAGGTCCTCATCCGACATCATGGCAACACTGTTCAAATCAAAGCCGTGAAACACTGACTCGAACGCAGGCCATTTTGCATCCACCATTGAATGTTTTAAACCAGCACGAAACACACGCCGACTCATCTGCGACAGATATTCGCTATTGGGTATTTTCCCAAGCTGCTTTTCGGTCAACACTACCGGAAGACCAGCCTCCACCACAACTGCCCCACCCTTATGTAAAACGGCTGTCTCGTAGATCGACTGAAACGATCGTAATTTAGGCAAAGCTTCATCAGTCACTACCGAGCTCTCCATTCTCACCATCCGCAACCTTCAAGCTTAAAGACGCTGAATTAATACAATAACGCAGGCCTGTCGGCGCTGGGCCATCGGGGAAAACATGGCCTAAATGCGCATCGCACTTTTCACACAGAACTTCGGTACGCACCATGCCGTGAGCAGCATCGCTCTTCTCTGCAACCACACCATCAGACGCTGGCTCATAGAAACTCGGCCAGCCACTGCCGGAGTCGTACTTTGTCTCTGAAGAAAACAACTCCGTGCCACAGCATCGACATTGATAGAAGCCCGGCAATTTCACATCGTAATATTCACCGGTAAACGCACGTTCTGTACCGTTTTTACGACAAATACGGAACTCATCTGCCGATAATTTATCGCGCCAATATTCGTCGTTTTTTAAATCCTGATCTGCCATAATCCAACTCAATAGTTAATTATTTTGTTTTACGCACTGAATACGTCCATTCGCTCACTATAGATAGATCAAAGCGAAAGTAATAAGGGCGCTCTTAAAAATTACATTTATAGAGACCCATAGGTTCTGTGCATATTGGTGAATCACATGGTACTGCAAGAATTTAAAAAATCCGACAAATTACACGGCGTCTGTTACGACATCCGTGGACCCGTACTCGAGCACGCTCTGCGCCTCGAAGAAGAAGGTCACCGTATCCTCAAGCTGAACATCGGCAACCCGGCCCCGTTCGGCTTTGATGCGCCGGATGAAATCATGCAGGACGTCATTGCCAATCTACGCGACGCCCAAGGTTACTGTGAATCACACGGTTTATTCTCTGCGCGCAAAGCCATCATGCATGAAACGCAATTACTGGATATTCCCGACGTCGAAATTAACGATATTTATTTAGGCAATGGCGTCAGCGAACTCATCGTAATGTCCATGCAGGCAACGCTTAATAATGGCGATGAAGTTCTCATCCCGTCGCCAGACTACCCTCTGTGGACAGCCGCTGTGAATTTAGCCGGCGGTAATCCGGTGCATTACATCTGCGACGAGCAGGCTGACTGGTTCCCAGACATAGATGACATCAAGTCGAAAATCACCGATAAAACCCGTGGCATTGTGGTGATCAACCCGAACAATCCCACAGGTGCGGTATACAGCCAAGAGCTGCTGGAGCAGATCGTAGAACTGGCTCGCCAGCACAATTTGATTATTTTTGCCGACGAGATTTACAGTAAGATTTTGTACGATGACGCTGAGTTTGTACCCATGGCACGCCTCGCCACCGATGTACTCTGTATATCCTTTAACGGCCTGTCAAAATCTTATCGACTGGCCGGCTTCCGCGCTGGCTGGATGATCATCAGTGGCATAAAACATCGCGCCGAAAATTTAATTGAAGGCATCGACATGCTGTCCTCCATGCGTTTGTGCGCCAACGTGCCGGGCATGCTCGGCATTCAGACGGCGCTGGGTGGCTATCAAAGTGTAAACGAGCTCATCTTGCCCGGCGGCCGCTTACGCGAGCAGCGCGATCTGGCGTACAAAATGATCAATGATATTCCGGGCGTAAGCTGCACCAAACCAAAAGGTGCGATGTACCTATTCCCTAAAATTGATATGAACATGCATAAGCTGCAAAACGATCAGCAGTTCGTTCAAGACTTTCTGATTCAGGAAAAAGTACTACTCGTAGAAGGCACCGCCTTTAACTGGAAAAACCCAGACCACTTCCGCATTGTGTTCTTACCAAGGGTTGATGAACTGGGCCAAGCGATTGAACGTTTGGCGACTTTCCTAGATAAATACAAACAGAAATAAGATCTATAAAAAAGGGGTCGGTGACGTTTTACGTCGCCGACCCCTTTTTTACTACCTGTATCTAAAATGAAACAGCTTTAATTGCTGATCCGGGTCTTTATCCGGAAAATCAGGGTGCGGCTTTAATCGCTCGATCAAAACGCACTCTGGGCAAGCTTCTTTCATCGCATTCTGAATAAACTCTTCACCCAGTTCCGGTGCATTCAAGCACACCAAAACATCGCCTCCGGCGTTCATCAACTGTGGAATACGTCGCAGTACTTTGATGTAATCTTTTTCTGCAACAAAGCTGCCACGCTGGAAGGATGGCGGATCGATAATTGCCACATCATAAGGACCGGGCTTTTTAATGCGGCCCCAGGATTTCAGTATATTTTCGCGAAGAAAACGAATGGTGCCAGTTGGAAGGTTATTTAAACGATGATTTTCTCGCCCCTGTGACAGTGCCCCACTGCTCATATCCACATTCACCACCGAGGTAGCACCCGCGGCCTGAGCAACTACAGAGAAGGCGCAGGTATAGGAAAATAAATTCAATAGGCTGCGACCTTTAACGAGTGATTCCAGCCACTGCCTACCCGGTTCCATATCGAGGAAAAACCCGGTATTTTGATTGTTACCCAGCTTTAAATGGAAGCATAGATCGCCACGTTTTGCGAATACTTGCTCTGGCAGCTGGCCTTGAATAATTTCTGTGGGCGCTTCTTTTAAATAACGCCTCTGCAGGAGGATCGCTTTTACGTCGG
>JAUVQU010000100.1 GCA_030597965.1 Cellvibrionaceae bacterium | reverse complement strand
TCCTACAGAATTATCTATTGGTCGAACATGGGCTCTACGTCCGCATTCCCATACGCCAAACATAAAAAAGGCCGCCCCGTAAGGGGCAGCCTTTTTGAATATGGCGGACCGGACGGGACTCGAACCCGCGACCTCCGGCGTGACAGGCCGGCATTCTAACCAACTGAACTACCGGTCCGCTGTACTTACAGTTCACTATCTCTTGTCACGCAGTTGAGATAATGGTGGGTGAAGAGGGGATCGAACCCCCGACCCTCGCCTTGTAAGGGCGATGCTCTCCCAGCTGAGCTATTCACCCTCGCTGTAAGTGCTGCGCATTCTACGGGTTTTCATTTAGCTGTCAAACCTTTTTAATAGGTTTTAATAAAAAGACTTAACTGATTGATTTTTATACAGTTAAAGCAAAATCGACTAATATAGATTAGACATCAGACTATAATTAAAAAAAGTCGATACAATAGGCTAAACAAGACTTATAAAACAGCGATTAATAATGAGAAAAAACGCTCGGCAAGATCAACGACCATACAAACATGTCTGTTTTTCAGTCTTGTTTTCTTTTCTGCTCGCCCCACTACAGGCAGCCAGCACCAGCCACCAACCCATTAACCCTGACTGGGGGCGCACCCTACTAGTGACCTTGGGGTTTATGGTCATTGTGCTGGTATACCACACGTATAAACTCAGAAAATTCCAGTTTCAATTACAACGTGAGCATGACGATTTGGCCCAGAGGCTCATCGAGAGAACCGAGAACCTTCGTAAAATCAACAACCAACTCTATAACGAAATCAACCAGCACAAACACACGGAAGAATTGGTACTGCAAACCCAGGAATACCTAAATAGCATCATTAATTCCATGCCATCAGCACTGATCGGGGTAACCCGGGAGGGAGTGATAACACATTGGAATTTGGCAGCCGCTGATGCAACCAATATCCCGCGACGCGAAGCTCTAGGGAAGAATTTATTCGAGATCTACCCTACTTTACCCATCACCCCAGAGTTCATTCACGAAACGATTGATAAGGGCATCCCCAGAATTCAGGAAAATCAACGAAGGGGCGAAGGCCCTACTAGTAGCCACTACGACATCGCCATCTACCCTCTCGCCTCTTTGCAGGTAACCGGCGCCGTCATCCGAATTGATGACGTCACCATGCGTGTGCGCATTGAAAGCATGATGATTCAAAACGAGAAGATGATGTCCCTTGGTGAACTTGCGGCAGGTCTTGCCCACGAGATTAACAATCCACTGAGCGCCATTTTACACGGCATTCAAAATATCTACCGCCGCACATCACCAGAGTTAAAGAAAAACCACGAGGTAGCCGAGGAAATCGGTATTGAGGTTCAACAGGTCAAAAACTACCTTGAAGCCAGAGACATTTATACTTTTCTTGACGCAATCCGAGAAGCCGGTGAGCGCAGCGCAGGTATTGTGAGCAACATGCTGGAATTCTCGCACAGTAATAGTAAAAGTCGTGAGATGACGGACATACCAAAACTGCTCGATCACAGTTTAGAACTGGCCACCAACTCCCTTGAGCTGGAAACTCACGAGGGCATTGAGAAGCTAGAAGTCATTCGCGAGTATCAGAGCAACTTGCCACCTGTACCCTGCTCCACCGCTGAAATACAGCAGGTTATTTTGAATCTATTGCGCAATTCTGTTCAGGCCATGAAGGATGACGAGTATGGCGCACCGCTTACGCCCACTGTTACGCTACGGGCATACCGACGCGGTAGCAGCGTCTGCTTCGAAATTGAAGATAATGGACCGGGCATGCCCGAAGCCATTAGACGACATATATTTGAGCCGTTTTTCACCACTAAAGAAGTGGGCCAAGGTACAGGGCTTGGATTATCTGTGACCTATTTTATTATTACAGAACATCATGACGGTACGATAGAAGTGGAATCCTACCCTGGCAGAGGCACTAAATTCATCATCACACTGCCTATCATTAATGAATAAATACCTCGCAGTACAGAACTCGAATCGCCTATGAGATTAAATAAATACTCGACCGTAAATGATTCTGATCTCCTAGGCGGAGCAGGCTACAAAGCTCAGATCTTGTGATAGCCACCGTTGAGAAATACCAGCGGATCCACCTCATCAGATTCATCCACCAATACCCGTGTAATCTTACCGATCACAATACGATGCGAGCCATAATCGATAAATTTATCCTGCTCACAGAAAAACGTCACCAAACCATTATTTAAGAAAGGTGTACCTTCATGCTCCTGCCAATCCCCAACCTCAAAACGTGCTTCACCCTTATCTTTAGAGGCGCACTTATTGGATACATCCTGCTGGTCAGCAAGTAGGATATTCATGGAGAAATCACTGCCACCCTGTATCGCTTCAAACATACTGGTATCACGATTAATACAGACCAACAGTGAAGGAGGCTCAGCGCAGAGTGACGTCACCGATGTGGCGGTCATAGCAAATCGATCGCCCGCGGCCGTTTTAGTGGCCACGACACTCACGCCAGAAGCCAAACGGCGCATACCCTCACGCATGGCTGAATCCATAGGTACTTCTTTCATAATCACTCCAATTCTCTATAAGTATTATTAAACTGATTCTAGCCCATCAAGAGTAAGGACACCTTCAATAATTTGAATTTGTATCACAGAGCCTACACTGTAGGAGCCAGCCGTGCTGGCGAACATTGTTATTCGCTTGCGCACCCAGAGTGCCCTCACACCCCTTTGAAATCCCTATTAGCCAATCATGGTAAGCGCTATAATGCACCTCATTTTTCATCGGCTGAAACTTCACAACTATGACTCAATCCACCGTAAACCCCGCAGAATATGACCAGCAACTTGATGCTAAAGTCGGTGAGCTTAGTCATCGTTTGGCTGGTGCATTGCCCTGTGTGAAGCTGCCAACCATCGAGCGCTTTGAGTCACCTAAAAGCCATTACCGCATGCGTGCCGAGTTTAAAATCTGGCATGCAGGCGATATTTGTTACCACGCCATGTACCAAGCGGGCGAATACAAACGGCCCTATCGCGTCGATGATTTTCCCGTCGCCAATCAACTTATCAATCGTTTGATGATGCAATTGATGGGTAAAGTAAACGGCAATGAACTACTTAAGAAGAAGCTGTTCCAGGCTGAATACCTCACCAGCCTAACGGGTGAAGCCGTCGTTACATTGATTTATCACAAACAACTCAATGAGCAATGGCACAGAGAAGCCTCGAAACTCTCCTCGGCCCTGGGCGCCAGTATTATTGGCCGCAGTCGCAAACAAAAAACGGTGATTGGGCAGGACTTTGTTGAGGAAACACTAAAAGTTAATGGCGTGCCTTTTCACTACCAGCAGGTAGAAACAGGTTTTACTCAACCCAACGCAAAAGTCTGTGAAAAAATGCTGGGGTGGGCACAGGATGCCAGTAAACCGCTCAGTGGTGACCTGCTTGAGCTTTACTGCGGCAATGGTAACTTCACCATTCCTCTCTCAAAAGAATTTAATCGCGTACTCGCCACGGAAATATCGAAAACCTCGGTGAACTCAGCCCTTTATAATCTGGAGAAGAATACAATCGATAACGTGACGATAGTGCGGATGTCGAGTGAAGAATTCTCGGAGGCAATGGACGGGGTTCGCCCCTTTCGCCGGCTCAAGGACATTGATTTAGCGAGCTATAATTTCTCTACCATCTTTGTCGATCCACCACGCTCAGGCTTAGATGCGCACACACTAGATATAGTAAAAGGCTTTGAGAACATTATTTATATCTCCTGCAACCCGGAGACGTTAATAGATAATTTGAAGTCGATAACAGAAACACATACCGTTGAGCGTTTTGCCGTGTTTGATCAATTCCCCTACACCCACCATTTAGAGTGTGGTGCGATTTTGAAGCGAAAAAAATAATCGTGTTTATGTAGGAGCCAGCCCTGCTGGCGAAAGAGGTTCGCTTGCAAGGCAAGCTGCGGAGATTAAACCTACAAAGATTAGAACGTGCGGCCCTTAATTCGTTTGGCTGCATCCAGCACAAAGTCTCTGTGAGTTTTTTCCTGTGTCTCACGTTCACTGTCGTAGCTGAGCTTTTGTTTTATTTTGAGTTTCTTCCACTCTTCCATGATGGGAATATGTTCCGTCGCTTTTGCCAATTGATAAAAAGCCGTAAATTCTTCCTGAATGGCTTCATCCGCCCCCAGGCTTTCCAGCAATCCACGTAATCGAATCGCCCCTTCAGTCAGGGTCATCTGATCTTCCACGATGCTGCCCGCAATCACCTGGATGCTTAAATTGGCGTGCTCCCGCCGCTCGTTGGAGAATTCTTCCAGCTCCTTACGCTGTTCAGCGCGGCGCTGGTCCAGCTTGTGAACTTCCCTGAGGTAATAAACGGCGATACCCGCCAGCAGCGCAATAACAACCAGTGCTGCAATAATCCAAACAGTATTCATAAGCTACTCTAAGGGTTTTATTCGTCAGAAATTGTTTCAGATGGGGATTCAAGGCGCTCTGTTTCAGGCTTCTTTATTTTGATTTCAGCTCTTTCAGTTTCAACCTTTTCCACTTCAACTGGCTCAGAATCCAGAAGTGGATCAGCATTATCCAGCTTGGTCTGGGGGATTTTCTTTTTACTTTTCGCACCCAGTACTCTCAGGTTCTCCACCCGTCGCAGCAGATTTCCCCGACCTGTGCCGAGTTGCTTGGTGGCTTTCTCATAAGCTTCGGTGGCTTTGCCAAGGTGCTTATCCGCTTCACCTATGGACTCAAGCAGCAACACAAACTGGTCGTAGAGGCCGCCGGCTTCCTTGGCAATCTTCTCCGCGTTACGATTTTGCTTTTCATAACGCCAGATATTTTCCACCGTGCGCAAGGTCGCCAACAAAGTGGTGGGGCTCACCAAAATAATCTGTCGTTCATAGGCATCGCGGAACAAGCTGGGATCATTCTGCAGCGCCAACATAAAGGCGCCTTCAACGGGCATGAAGATGAACACAAAATCCAGAGTTCGAACACCTTCCAGCTTTTCGTAAGATTTAACACTCAACTGCTGAATGTGCGTGCGCACCGACTGTATGTGCTGCTTTAGCAGTACTTCTTTAACCGCATCGTCCTGCTCGGAGCAGTACTGCTCGTAATGGACGAGTGACATTTTGGAGTCAATCACTATGTCTTTTCCTTCAGGCAGATGCACCACCACATCCGGGTTTCTGCGCCTGCCCTCTTCGTCTTTTAAGGAGACCTGTACATTGTATTCGCGGCCTTTATGCAGGCCCGACTCTTCCAATAATCGCTCCAGTACCACTTCACCCCAATTACCCTGAGCTTTATTATCACCTTTGAGCGCGGAGGTCAGCCGAATGGCATCGTTGCCGATTTGCTCTGTTTGCTTTTGCAACTCAGTGATCTTACCCACCAGCATATTGCGATCGGCACTTTCCTTTTCGTAAACGTCTTCCACTTTCTTACGGAAGGACTGCAGCTGCTCACGCAACGGCTCAACATTGGTATTAATAATAGCTTTGCTTTGCTCGCTAAATTTCTTCTGTTTGTCGTCAAAGATTCGATTAGCCAGAACTTCAAATTCGTTGGTTAATTGCTTTTTGGCATCCAGCAAAAGTTTCAACTGCTCTTTCAGCGCATGCTGCTCCGCCTGGCTTCTGGCTTTTAGCGCTTCATGCTCTCCGAACAGGCATTCATATGCCTGCTGACGATCCATTAATTGCTTTTCCACTCCCTTTAGGTGGTTAACAGTAGCCTGCTCAGTCACTAACTGATGCGTCAGGTCACTGAGTTTTACCTCTGTATCAACCTGACTATTCAGTCTTTTTCGGTCATTGATCAGCACCACAAAAAGAACCAACGCCAGCACACTAGCCACCGCAAGCAGTATGAGCAACACATCACTGTTTAGTGACCAACCCTGCATAACAAATTCCCTAAAAATGAACGATCATTATTGGTTCCGATTATAAAGCACTTTTGTTGTAGCCGTCATAAAACACGCAGCAGATTATTTGACAGCCAAAGTAAAAGATAACCATGCACTAATATATTAAATTGACCCCTACTTTTAGGAGCCCTGTTTAAACGTTACAGCTTTAGCTATGATTAACACTTTACAAATAATGGATAGACGAATGTCTGACGAACACGAACCTGACTTGCCCTGTACCGACAGCAATGTGACCGGCTCTGAGCCCGAGATTACAATTGACCAGGAGCAAATCAAAGGCCTTTGCGCCGATGCTTACGCCGCCTACGATAGGCGGGACTACAGAAAAGCGTTGCGCATGTTTTATCAGGTATGGTTAAAGCTGCCGAAGCCACAGCACAGCTTTCAGGAATCAGCATGGGTATTGACAGGGATTGGCGACAGTTATTTCCAGCTGGGGCAGTTCTCCCCGGCAATTGAGGCGCTCAGGTCTGCTCTATGCTGCCCCAATGGAGATAAAAGTCCCTTTATTCATTTGCGACTCGGGCAAAGCCTGCTGGACATCGGGGAGCTTGCTACTGCTCGTAAATCCCTGTTAACGGCCTATAAAATGACCGGCATTCAAGTTTTTGAGCAGGAAGCACCTAAATACTTCAACGCTATTCGCGAGCTTGTCTGATCAATGAGTCTTAGCTCTCAAGCCACTTCGCTACCAGATATAAAGGTACTGGTTTTTGATTCCGGCGTGGGCGGCCTCAGCATTCTGGAACAAATCCATCAGGCGGCGCCCGCCTGTAAACTTATATTCACATCAGATAACGCCGCCTACCCTTACGGCACAAAGTCTGAAACTGAATTAATCGACCGGATGCATACCGTCATCAAACAATTGATCGCTACCTATGCCCCCGATATTTTAGTGATTGCGTGTAATTCAGCCAGTACGCTGGTGCTATCACACCTGAGAAAATACTTTGACCTGCCTATTGTCGGTGTTGTCCCTGCCATTAAGCCGGCCGCCGAATCAAGTGAATCAAAAATAATTGGCTTATTAGCCACACCCGGTACTATAACGAGGAACTACACTCACACCCTCATCAAAAACTTCGCCGATGATTGTGAAGTAATCCTACAGGGTTCTAGTGATTTAGTAGATATTGCCGAAGATAAATTACGTGGCATAGCCCCAGAGCAACGTGCTCTAGAGGCCATTATTCGACCTTTTTTTGAAACAACAGGCACATCGGAATCCACTCAAAAGCTGGATACCATTGTGCTTGCCTGCACTCACTTCCCTCTACTGAAAGATGATCTAAAGCAGGTAGTACCCTACCCAGTGCAATGGATTGATTCCGGAGAAGCCATAGCCCGACGTGTCCGTTTTTTGGTGCACGAATTAGATTCCAGCATCAATTTAGATCGACAACATCCCTATCGAAACCAAGCTGTTTTTACTCGTAATGATGATGATCTCAAGAAACTCATACCGGCATTACAGCGTTTTCATATTGATAAATACGAACTGCTAGAAATCTGAGGCTTGCGTCATTACGACATAGCCGAAACGCCTCCGTTATGAGAAGATCAGTCAATAATAACCACTGCAAATAGACCCTCGGCATGCCCAGCCCACTGTTCAACATTACCCCTCTACTCGAAAGCATTCACAATAGCGCTTTGATTCTGACCCCGAATAATCGGCTCAAAAACAAGGTACTGGGTGCCTACCATCATTGGCAACAGCAGCAGGGTGTAAAAGTGTGGGCAAACCCCAAAATTTTCAGCTTGCAAGATTGGCTTAATCTTAAATATCAAGCGTTAGTCGATGAATTAACAATAGATAGCCCAAAACAGTTAGCCAGCGCCCTGACCCGCCAACGGCTGTGGCTGGAAATCATTTCTCAAAGCGAGAGTGGCACCGATCTTATCAACCCCATCAAGCTTGCCAGCGACGCCGACAACGCGTTCAAAACACTGCTGCTTTGGAATTTAAAACCAGAAGATAACGACACAAAAAATCTTTTTGAATCGCAGGATTTATTTTTTACATGGGTAGAAATATTTTCAAAAAAATTAGAGGAAAATAAACTTCACAGCAGCGAACAAAAGCAACATTCAATCAACCGGATTTATAGAAAAAACACGGCAAATAAAGAACCCAAATTACTTTTAGTTGGCTTTGAGGATATCCCGCCTCTGACAAAAGAAACCTTCGAACTGATTGCAGATTCAGTTGAAAATATTAACAGTTTTTCTCCAGTAAATAGCAAGGCGATACGCAAGTCAC
>JAUVQU010000162.1 GCA_030597965.1 Cellvibrionaceae bacterium | reverse complement strand
TGGAGAAGCTGGTTAAGCATTATTCAAAAACTACCTACTGGAAACAGTTGGCAGGAATGTATGGTGCAGAAGAGCGTGAGCTCGACCAAATGCACGCAACGGAAGTCGTTTATCTCAGTGGCGGCCTGGCCAAAGAAAAAGAGCTGCTAAATTTGGCTTATATGTTCCTGGGCAACGACGCACCGATTAAAAGTGCGAATGTTTTTCGCAAGGGTATTGATGCCGGGATTATTGAGGAGACGTCTAAAAACCTGGAGGTTTATGCAACGGCTCTGCGCCTGGCGCAGGAAGTCAAAAAAGCGATTCCGGTGATGTCTAAGGCCGCTTCCAAATCGAATAAAGGAAACTTGTACGCGACCCTGGCCGGTATTTATTTAGACAATGATCAAAACAAAGAAGCTTTGAGTGCCGCGTCTAAAGCCTTTAATAAGGGTGGCGTAAAGCGTCCAGATCAATTAAATATTGTGGTTGGTATGGCTAACTTTAATACAGGTAAGCTTCAGTCAGCCTTGTCTGCCTTCAAGAAAGCATCTAAAGACCAGCGCAGTAGTAAGGCTGCTGGTCAGTGGATCGCTTATGTAGAGAGTGAGATCAAACGTAAGAAACAGTTAGCGATCTAGCTTATAAAAACCTACTGAAAATAAAAAAGCCGTGATCAGAAATGATCACGGCTTTTTTTGTCTTACGCAAATCTCTGTTTAGTCTAGAAGAGAAATATCGCGAACAGCACCCTTGTCAGCACTGGTGACAAACTTCGCATAAGCTTTCAGTGCAGAGCTGACTTTTCGTGGGCGCTCTTCTTTAGGTTTCCATCCCAGTTTGTCTTGCTCAACACGGCGTGCGGCCAGTTCTTCATCGCTCAGCAGTACATCAATAGTGCGATTAGGAATGTCGATACGGATTTTGTCACCATTGCGGATCAGGCCAATGGCGCCACCAGCGGCGGCTTCTGGGGATACGTGGCCAATGGAGAGGCCAGATGTGCCACCAGAGAAACGACCATCGGTCAGCAGGGCACAGGCTTTACCTAGCCCTTTCGACTTGATGTAGGACGTTGGATAGAGCATTTCCTGCATGCCTGGGCCACCGCGAGGGCCTTCATAGCGAACAATAACCACATCGCCAGCCTTTACTTTGTCGTCGAGAACATTAGCGACGGCCTCGTCTTGGGATTCGGTGATATGCGCAGGGCCTTCGAAAATCAATATAGAGTCATCAACGCCCGCAGTCTTTACTACACAGCCATCAAGCGCAATATTTCCGTAAAGTACTGCGAGGCCTCCCTCTAAGCTGAAGGCATGTTCTAATTCGCGAATACAGCCTTTAGCTCGGTCGGCATCTAGGCTTGTCCAGCGGGTCGATTGACTGAAAGCAACTTGCGTAGGAATGCCCGCAGGGCCAGCTTTGTAGAACCGCATAACTTCGGGACTGGGCTTGCGCATAATGTCCCATTTATCAAGCGCATCCTTCAAAGTTGGGCTGTGCACGGTGCTGCATTGATTGTGCAGGTTTCCTGCGCGATCAAGCTCGCCAAGGATGGCCATGATGCCGCCCGCACGGTGTACGTCTTCAATGTGGTATTCCGGTGTGTTTGGCGCGACCTTGCACAGTTGAGGAATTACCTTGGAAAGACGATCAATGTCTTGCAGGGTAAAGTCCAGCTCGGCTTCCTGAGCGACGGCCAACAAGTGGAGGATGGTATTGGTTGAACCACCCATGGCAATGTCTAATGCAACACAGTTCTCAAAGGCTTTAAATGAACCAATACTGCGCGGTAAAACTGAAAAATCATCTTGTTCGTAGTGACGCTTGGTGATCTCAACAATGGTGCGGCCTGCATTCAGGAATAATTCTTCACGGTCAGCGTGGGTTGCCAGCATGGTGCCATTGCCAGGTAATGAAAGTCCTAACGCCTCAGTCAGACAGTTCATTGAGTTGGCTGTGAACATACCAGAGCAAGAGCCACAGGTTGGGCAGGCGCTGCGCTCAATCTCGGCAACATATTCATCGCTTACAGAATCGTCAACAGCTATCACCATCGCGTCAACCAGGTCTAGCTTGTGCTCGGACAGCTTGGTTTTCCCGGCTTCCATGGGGCCGCCGGATACAAAAATTACAGGAATGTTGAGTCGCATAGCGGCCATCAGCATTCCGGGAGTGATCTTGTCACAGTTGGAGATGCAAACGAGCGCATCGGCGCAGTGGGCATTGACCATGTACTCAACGGAGTCGGCAATAATATCGCGGCTAGGTAGCGAGTAGAGCATCCCGTCGTGGCCCATGGCGATACCGTCATCTACGGCAATGGTGTTGAACTCTTTGGCAACGCCGCCTGCCTTCTCAATTTCGCGGGCTACTAGCTGCCCCATGTCTTTCAGGTGTACATGCCCGGGTACGAACTGGGTGAAAGAGTTGGCAATGGCAATAATGGGCTTATGAAAATCATCGTCTTTCATGCCGGTGGCGCGCCAAAGCGCACGGGCACCTGCCATATTACGGCCAGCGGTGGATGTTTTTGAGCGGTATACAGGCATGGTGTCCTCACGATACTGGCAAAATAGTCGGTGTTGCCTGAAAGGCGGTTGACGTCTTTATGGCCAGTTAAAATCAAAAATTACTTAATGAATGAAACAGGGAAGCGATTCTAACAGAACAGAGGCTGGCGCAGTAGTTGGATAGGCGGCGCTGGCCTGTAAGGATAGTGATAGCGGCAGGAAAAGTTGGACAGAAACTATTTCTGCTTGAGTAGCGGGCTGACGGGAATATTACAGGCGTCCAAGTACTCTCGCTCCATTCTCGCAACCAATGCACCAACACTAGGCACATCGTGAATATTGGCGAGTCCATGGCCTGAGGTCCAGATGTCGCGCCACAATTTGGCGTTGGTGTCACCCATGGTACTGAGGTCAGTCTGCCTGGGGGGGAGATCTTCCGGGACTATGCCAAACTGGTCCAGTGTTGGGCGCAGAAAGTTGCAGCCCATCCCCGATAAACGATCGGTGTAAATCAAGTCTTCGACGCTCGCATCCACCAGCATTTGCTTGTATTCATCCTGGGCATTGGATTCTTGGGTGGCAATGAAGCGCGTGCCTATAAATGCCATATCAGCGCCGAGTGTTTCCGCTGCGCGAACTTGATAGCCATCGCCGATTGCCCCGCCTAGCACGAGGCAGCCATCCCAAAACTCCCGAATAGAGCGGACGAGTGAAAACGCACTTTGAGTGGGGGAGTGCCCTCCGGCACCGCTGCCGATACAAACGATGCCGTCTACACCGGAAGAAGCAGCCTTGCGGGCATGCTTGATGTTGATGACATCGGAGAATACCAACCCGCCATAGGCGTGAATCTTGTCGACGATTTTGGCGGGGTTGCCTAGGGATGTAAAAATCAGTGGCACCTGATGCTTGATAACAATGTCTAAATCATCTTTCCAGCGAGGGTTGGAATCATGCAAAACCATATTGACGCCAACGGGGCCGATGACGGCGTCTGGATTTTCTTGTTTATAGTCTTCTAAATCTGCATAAATCTGTGTGAGCCATTGATCTAGCTCCTCGGTTGAGCGGGCGTTCAGGTGTGGGAAAGCACCCGCTATCCCGGCCTTACATTGAGCGGTAACTAATGGTGGGAACGCGACTAAAAACATAGGCGCACCAATGACGGGTACGCGCAGAGAATTGAGTAATTGCTCGGGCAGCATTACGGGGGCCTCATTAATCAGCTTTGATAATCAGAGATTCCTTAAAGTGTTTTGATAAACACCTTGGAATTACGCTGGAAGTTATAGAAAGATTGTTTTTCCGTCGGTAGTTGTGCCACATCAGCGGTGACAAATCCCTGCTCTAAAAACCAGTGAGCGGTTTGGGTGGTGAGTACAAACAGTTGGCTAATGGCCTGTTGTTTGGCCTGTTGCTCAATGGCGTTTAGCACCACCGCTGCCCGACCGCCCTTTTGGTAGTTCGGATGCGTTGCTACACAGGAGACTTCGGCCATGCCTTCGGCAAAAGGGTAGAGCGCTGCGCAGGCGAGAATCGTGCCGTCTTTTTCAAGTACAGTAAATTGACTGATTTCACTTTCCAGCAATTCGCGCGACCGCCTAACGAGAGCACCCTGTTGCTCAAGGGGCTCGATTAGCTCAAAGATGCCGCCTACATCATCAATGGTGGCCTGCCTGACTGATTCATAGGCGTCGCTGTGTACGAGGGTGCCTGAACCGTCGCGGGTAAAGAGCTCTTGCAGCAGCGCGCCATCACTTTGATAGCTGACCATGTGAGCACGAGCTACGCCGCCTCGACAGGCGTTATAGCAGGCCGTTAAAGACTGGGATGTTTCCCCTGCATTCGTTAGTGCCTGCAATTGCTCATCGCACTGGCTTAGGTTGAGCTGCCTTTGTAGTTGGCCACCCAAGCCGGAAAAGCCTTCGTTCGGGGTGAAAGCAATCAATTTGTCGGCGTTAATGGCGAGCGCTAATTCGGTGGCCAGCTCCGCATAACAGAGGTTGAAGATTTCACCAGTCGGCGAATAACCCAGCGGTGATAGGCTGACAATGGCTTTATTGTCGAGTGCTGCATGAATTGCCTGCGTGTTAATCCGTCTCACACTACCCGTGTGTTGAAGGTCAACACCGTCAATTACACCCATCGGTTTGGCGGTAACATAGTTGCCACTGACTATTTGTAAGTCGGCACCGTGCATGGGTGAATTCGGCAAGCTGGTCGAGAGTGCAGCTTCAATTCTAAAGCGAACCTCACCCGTGGCCTGGCAGATTAAACCCAATTGTTCCTGGTCGGTGATCCTCAGCTGCTGGTGCAGGTGGCTGGCAATATTGTGGGCCGCCAAATGTGATTCTATTTGTGGCCGCGCGCCATGTACCAGCACGAGCCGCACGCCGAGGCTGTTGAGTAGGGCAATGTCTTGGATGATCTTGTCAAAATTATCATCCAGCATGGCGCCACCGGGGAGCATCAGGACAAAGGTTTTACCTCTGTGTGCATTGATGTAAGGCGAGGCATGACGAAACCACTGCACATATTCAGAGCTAGACGGGCCCGAGCTAGAGAGAGTGATTTTATTCATGTCGTTCACGGTCGCGCCTTATCTTCTTCGTTGTTTATGATATTGATTATAAACAGAATTCTCTAATGAGTGCTCGTAAAGTATCAATGGCGGGTTGAATTTGCGCGACTTCAATGAATTCATTGGGTTGGTGGGCCTGGTCAATAGATCCGGGCCCCATGACGATAGTTTCCATTCCCAGCCGCTGCATAAAAGGCGCCTCTGTTGCGAAGGCAACACTTTCTGCGCTGGTGCCGGTCAACCTTTCGGCCGTCTTAACCAGCGTCGATGTTGCAGGTTCTTCAAAGGCGGGCACGCCCCCAAATAGGGTGCTGCGAGTAATTTTTGTGCCGAGCTGCTCGGAAAGTCTATGTAATCTCTGGTCAATGTCTGCCCGCAATTCAGAGTTGTCCATTCCCGGTAGCGCGCGTAAATCAAATTGCATTTCGCACTGACCACAGATTCGATTGGGGTTATCTCCACCGTGAATACAGCCCAGGT
>JAUVQU010000027.1 GCA_030597965.1 Cellvibrionaceae bacterium | reverse complement strand
TACCAAATGGCTGGATACCCTTTTGCTGAAAATCCCAGGAGAGCTCTTCACAGGCCGAGACATAACCCCAACAACCAATATCATCACTGGCACCTGTGGGAATAATAAAAGATGTTTTGCCTGCAGCTCGTAGTGCTTCGGCTTTATCCTGAAATCGCTGATTTAAGTTTTTTGCAAAACCCTGCTGCGGATAGGTCTCTATGTGGGCACCTGCCACAGCATCCAGGAGTAAGTTGCCATCCAACAGTAAGATACCAACATTGGTATCGGAAATGTCACCACGCAAAATCAGATGAACATCAAAACCCCGCTGCGCACCCAATAATGCGGTGGCGCGGCAGTGATTGGATTGCAAACCACCACAGGTGATCAGTGCATTGCAGCCCTGCTCTCTTGCTTCGGCGAGGGTAAATTCTAGCTTGCGAATCTTATTGCCGCTGAGGACGGAGCCCGTCAGGTCATCCCGTTTAAGCCAGATATTTACACCCAATGATTCACTGACATGATGCAGCTTTTGCAATGGTGTCGGCGTATTGGCGAGGGATAACTTTGCAGGGAACGACAATGTTTTTGGAGGTGGTGCTTCAGGAGAAGATGAGGGTTCCATTATTATAAACTCCCTGACGCTTAAAAATGAATTGACCTAAGTATACGCTTTAGGAGTCTGTCAGACTTAACACGGCTCTACTACGGAAAAGCAGCAAACGGTTAAATCCGACAGACTCCCCGCAAATACAAAAAAAGGCAGCCGAAGCTGCCTTTTTAACAATCCCACCTCATTAGATGGATTTGATCGTACCTTTCGGTAGTACGGCGTGTACTGCACTCTTTTGGAACTTCAGCTCTACGTTATTACCAGTTTCCAAAACCAGGTAGCTGTCGTCAACTTTAACTACTTTACCCAGCATGCCACTGTTGAGTACAACCTCATCACCTTTACTGATAGCACTAACGAGATCCGTGTGCTCTTTCTGGCGCTTGCGCTGTGGACGAATCATGAACAAGTACATGAACAAGAACAGGCCGCCAAACATAACCAGTGTAATCATTGGGTTACCTTGTGGCGCGGGTGCAGCTGTTTGTGCCACTGCCGCAGGAATCAAAAAATCCAACATCTACTTATTACCTCATTGTTTATAATGGTGCTTAAAAAGTGCGGTCACTCTACCTCTTTTGCCTCGACCAAGCAACGAAATGAAGTGGCGATTAGCGCTCAGAAAACATCTATTTTTAAAGCCTAATTAAAGGTTTAGATCATCCAATTCGAGCATCAGGCTCTCATGGTGTGATTTAGTCTTAAATTTATTCATAATCTTCTTCAATCGCCCATCTTTACCAATAATGAAAGTGGTACGAACCAAGCCCATGAACTCTTTACCCATGAATTTCTTCAACGCCCAGCAGCCATATTTGTCGGTGATGGCATGGTCTTCGTCAGACAGCAGCGTGAAATTGAGCTCATGCTTTTCAATGAACCTTGGCAGTCGTTTAACCGGGTCAATACTAACACCCAACACCACCACATCACGCTTATCCAGCTCATCCTTGGTATCCCGCAAACCACAAGCCTGAAGCGTGCACCCTGGAGTCATTGCCTTTGGGTAAAAATACAGAACGACATTCTTTTCGCCCTTAAAGTCTTTGATGCTGACTTTTTCTCCATGCTGATTCAAAAGAGTAAAAGCCGGAGCCATATTGCCTACTTTAGGGTGTGCCATAATTTTCACCAACGTTTAAAAATAAAAAGTATATTGGAACATAAGGCGGCTTTAAAAATAAGCCATTCCAACAAATATCACCGCAGGAACCAGCCTCAAGGTGAATTGCCACATTGTGGCAAGCCCCTACCTGTACAAACTTGCACTAAATGCCAGGACAAAAAAAAGCGCGGATAGTCCGCGCTTTTAAGAGTTGCGTTGCCTCAATTTAGCCTGGTAGCAAATCTTTCACAGCGTCACGCTCTTCAGTCAATTCCTGCTGAGTCGCATTCATTTTCTCACGAGAGAAGTCGCTGATTTCGATACCCTGAACAATAGTCCAGTCACCGTCTTTACAGGTTACAGGGTAACCGTAGATCAAACCGTCTTCGATGCCATAAGAACCATCTGAGTATACACCCATGGTTACATACTCACCCTCTGGAGTACCCAGAGCCCAGTCACGTACGTGGAAGATAGCAGCGTTAGCAGCAGACGCAGCAGAAGATGCACCACGAGCAGCGATAATAGCCGCGCCACGTTGCTGAACGGTTGGGATGAAGTCACCTTCGTACCAAGCCTGATCAATCAAAGACATTGCATCAGTACCATCAACCGTCGCGTTGTTCACGTCTGGGTACTGTGTAGCTGAGTGGTTACCCCAAATAATCACGTTCTTTACGTCATTGATGGTTTTACCGGTTTTTGCAGCCAACTGGCTCATGGCGCGATTGTGATCCAAACGCATCATAGCTGTGAATTGACGAGGATCGATATCTGGTGCGTTACGCTGAGCAATCAATGCGTTGGTGTTTGCAGGGTTACCTACAACCAATACTTTGATGTTACGTGAAGCGTGATCGTTGATCGCCTTACCCTGTACAGAGAAGATCGCAGCGTTGGCTTCCAATAAATCCTTACGCTCCATACCTGGACCACGAGGACGAGCACCAACCAACAAAGCGTAGTCGGAATCTTTAAACGCAACGTTAGGGTCATCAGTCGTTACCATGCCTGCCAATAGTGGAAATGCACAGTCATCCAATTCCATTGCTACGCCGTTTAGAGCGTTCAGTGCCGGAGTGATTTCCAACATTTGCAGGATCACAGGCTGATCTTTACCCAACATATCGCCAGCGGCGATGCGGAACAACAAGGAGTAGCTGATTTGGCCAGCTGCGCCGGTAACGGTTACACGAACAGGTGCTTTCACGATTAATCTCCGTTTACACTCAGAAAGAAGAGCCGCTTTTGGCGACTCGAAAAGATAATCCGAACTTGATTAGTAGGGGTGCCCTACCGCCATCCGTAAAAGAAATGCTTTTATGGAATCAAGTTTGGAAAGGTCAATTTGCGGTTGCACATTATAGGGAGATGGCAAAAAAATGCATCAAAAATAGCCAGTTTTTCGATCTACTTCGACTATGGTCGGTGTTCACCCAACCAGAGTGCACGCCCTACTTTGGTGCTTTAGCCCAGAAACAGCAACTGGGGCCGAATAAGACATCCACGCCAAGAGCTCGCCTCGGGGTGCCTACTTTTGGTGTATGGACCTTCGTGATCCAACTGCGGTTTTGGGTTCAAGCCTAGGCAGACTGGGCACAGCGCTGGTAACGCTCTTCCAGTGCCTGATACAAGTCATCACTGAAACTATCGACAGACGTATCCAATAGCTTAATAGCCTCTACTAAATGCTCATTATCCTCTAAGCCAGCCCACACTTTAATGTAAGTCCCGTCCTGATAGCCGTGATCCTGGCGGAAAAAATTCAATACATTCTTACCGACATACCCTGTAAACAGCTCACCGGAAGTCATATTAATCCCGGCCATTAAACGAGCAAAGGCGGCCACATCAAACCCTTTGGTGCGCAAGGTTACTTCGGCAAAAGCTTCCAGGTCGAGGCGGAAGTCTGGCTGATCGGTGGTGATGTTCAGTTCCTGTTGTACCTGCTCAACAATCTCATCAATGCTTTTGCCCCGCTGCAAAAGGTCACTCAAACCAAAGTGCCAGATATCGATCAACTCCAGCTCCACCTGTGGAATATCGGCGGTTTGTTTTTTCCACCATTTCCAACCATAGTGATCCAGCATCTCACCACACTCAATCCAAATGGCTCTATACCAATCAAAACCTTGTGTACGCCACTCAGCGTGTACTTTGGTGTTCATACTGTTCTGTAAGTCGAGCATGGTACGTAATTGGGCAATTGATGCTTGCTGCATGAGTTTCCTACTTATTCTGAAATTGATATCACCACTATAAGAGATGGCAACCTTAACGTAAAACCAGCGCTAGATACTATCAAACTGCCCTGTTCCAATGCCAGCGAAACACTGCCTGCGCGAAACGAAACTGTCACACAATATACAGATTATTAGAGGATGACCTCAATGAACTGCAAAGCCTTTCAGGTGAACTCTGGGGAAAATTTTTGAGTTAAACCGCTTTATTGAAGAGCCGGTGAAAGTTCTCACCCGTAATCTCCAGTAGTTTTTCGTAACTGATACCTTTCAGGTCAGCCACAAATTTCGCCACTTCCTTTACATAGGCTGGCTCGTTGGGCTTACCCCGATAAGGCACTGGCGCCAGATATGGGGAATCAGTCTCTACCAACATACGATCTAATGGCATTTTTCGAGCAACTTCACGCAGCTCTTCAGCGTTTTTGAAGGTGATGATTCCCGAAAAGGACACATAATAATTCATATCCATTGCGGATTTTGCCATATCCCAGCTTTCAGTAAAGCAGTGCAATACACCGGCTGACGAATCGTTGCCGTATTCTTTAATTAAATCCAGTGTGTCTTGGCGCGCATCACGAGTATGCACAATGACAGGTAAACTCGCCTGGCCTGCTGCACGCAAGTGAATACCAAAGCTTTCCTGCTGCACCGCTTTACTTTGATCGCTGTAGTAGTAATCCAAGCCACTTTCGCCAATCGCCACCACTTTGGGGTGTTGAGCCCAAGATAAAAGCTCCGCCTCACTTGCTAACCCCTCCTCTACATCGAGTGGATGCACACCCACAGAGGCCACAACTTGTTCATACTCTTCAGCAATTGATACAACAGCCTCTCTGTTAGACAGGCTGATGCCAACGCACAGCATTTTCTCAACACCGTTATTTAACGCTGCATCAATCGCCTGGTTTAACTGGCCGTCGTATTTATCCAACTTCAGACGATCAAGGTGGCAGTGGGAATCAATTAACATGGGGATACCTAAATAGACTCTGCAGAAAGTAGGTTTCTTCTGGTCATAAAAAAGGCCAAGCAAGTGCTCAGCCTAGCTGTATATTTTAACAAACAAACTACATTGTGTGAGTTGGCCGGTCAGAAGTCAGCGAACCCGCCAGATAGTTTTCAATCTTGTTGACTGCTATTTCATCCTGATCATTAAACTGCACGCCGATACCCATAACACGATTTCCCTGAGCACCCTTGGGCGTAATCCAAATCACTTTTCCCGCCACCGGAATCTTTTCCGGCTCATCCATTAGCGCCAGTAATATAAACACTTCGTCACCGAGTTGATATTGTTTCTTGGTGGGAATAAAAATACCACTATTTTGCACAAATGGCATATAGGCCGCATAAAGCCCAGCTTTATCTTTAATCGTCAAAGATAATACGCCACCACCACCTATTCCTTGCATAAGTCTTTATCCCTCAAATTTAATAGCATTACGTTAGTTGATTCACCAACTGCTGTCTACTTTGCCCCAACTGGGTTCGCTGTTTAGCCAATGCTTGCCAATCCAGCAACATCTCTTCTAACAACAATTGCTTATTAGGGTTTGCCGATGACAATAACTGACGCTTGAGTGTGACCAGCTTATCCCAGAAACGAAATAAAATAGCCGAGGGCACTTCGGATAACAACAGCACAACGCTATCAACCTTCAGATTACCATCGGCCTGTTGACGGATACCCATCTGTACCCATTGCATCAATTGTTGAACCGTATCAATGGGTTCACTTTTCATCAATTTAGCGGCCACATCCAACGGCATTTGCTGAAGCTCTGCCACGGCAATCAGCGATTGTGATAACTGTTGTCGAACATCCAATTGATCGCTGTCGATCAATTCCCTTGCTGCAACCGGCGCCCCACCGGCACAAGCCAGCAGATACTCAGGGTCCACACCTGTTGCCAAGGGACTCAACCAAGACAATGCCTGTTGGTAATCGGGCAATGGAAACGCCAGTTTTTGGCAGCGGCTACGTACGGTTGCCATCACCTGGCTAGGCATGTGCGAAACCAATAACAAAAGGGTCTCACCCGTTGGCTCTTCCAGGCTTTTTAACAGCGCATTAGCCGCGTTAGTATTCAGCTGCTCCACTGGCTCAATAATTACCAACTTCATGCCGCCCTGTTGTGATGTCTTGGCGATAAATTCAGTTAACTGACGTACTTGATCGATCTTAATGACCTTGCTAGTGCCTTCAGGTTGCAACTGATATAGATCAGGGTGCGTACCGGCTTTATTCAGCTCACAACTTTTACAGCTTTCACAGGCTTTACCATTACGAGGAGACAAGCAGAGCAGTAGGCGTGCCTGGGCTTGCGCAAAACGCAGTTTGCCTATACCTGCTGGGCCCGTGAGCATTAAGGCATGCGGTAACTTGCCATTTTCACGCTGCTCAACAAGGCGCTGCCACTGAGGCTCTTGCCATTCGTAATGGAAAAATAAATTGGTGTCGGTCATAGGAAGGACATATCAACAAATAAGCTTTATTCAGAAGAGTAGAGCTTATCAATTGGCTCTCAAATTTACGATCTAAAAATCGAGGAGTGAGTAATCTAAACCCTTAATTGAAGTATTAATGTTAATAAATAACGGCGATAATACGAATAATTGGTAAGCGAATACTCGACCCATGAAATAATGCAGCGTCATACAAACTTTACAGTAATTAAACCTATGCCCTTCCTTATAAAATACCTTTATCAAGATGAAGATTTATTAATTTGCGATAAACCCGCTGACTTATTGAGTGTGCCGGGTCGAGGACCTGAAAATCAGGACTGTCTTATAACCCGCGTACAAAATGACTACCCCACCGCTCTTACCGTTCATCGTCTTGATATGGCGACCTCTGGCTTGATGGTCATTGCGCTGAACAAAGATACTCAACGAGCACTGGGCCGCTTATTTGAAAACCGGGAAATTGAAAAAGAATACACCGCAGAAGTATTTGGCATTGTTTTGGAAGACGAAGGAAAAGTTGAGCTGCCGTTAATTAGCGATTGGCCTAACAGGCCAAAGCAGAAGGTGTGCTTTGAGAGTGGAAAAAAGGCACTGACTCACTTTGAAGTAATAGAGCGAAGAGAAAAGTCGACACTGATGCGACTAAAACCGGTTACAGGGCGCTCGCATCAATTGCGCGTACACATGCTCGCTTTGGGGCATCCGATTCTAGGCGACTATTTTTACGCCGAAGGAGAAGCACTTGAAGCAGCACCAAGGCTTCATTTACACGCCCGCTATCTAAGCTTCATCCATCCAAGCACTGGTAAGAGAATCGCCCTGGCAAGCCCCACTGACTTTTAGAACCGGCATGTTAAAAGCAGCCAATAAACTATCCGCAGTAAGCCTCAGGGATTTAACCCGCAAAAATTAAAGGCCGGCCAGTATCTTAGCAATATCGTTTTGAACGCCTTCAAGTGGCTGACCCGCGTTTACTGAGCGGTAGATCTCAGGAGCAGCTGACGCTCTCAATTGATAACCTTTTCGCACCTCTTCAAAAAAGCTCATTTTTTCCCGCTCGAAGCGATCCAGCTCACCTCGAGCATTGGCCCGAGCCATACCCTGCTCCACATCAATATCCAAGATGATGGTCAAGTCTGGGCGCAAGTCACCCTGCACCATAGTTTCCAATGCTGAAATTACATCCAAAGGTAAGCCGCGACCATAACCCTGATAAGCATAGGTGGCATCGGTAAAACGATCACAAAGCACCCACTCGCCACGGCTCAACGCCGGTTTAATCTTTTCTTCAATGTGCTGCGCTCTGGCTGCAAAAATCAGCAGCAGCTCCGCTTTGGCACTGACCGCTTCGTCCCTTGGCGCCAACAATATCTCACGAATCTCTTCAGCTAATGGTGTGCCACCTGGCTCACGAGTCACCAAAAGAGGAATTCCACGACCTAATAACGTCTCTTTAATGAACTCTAAGTTGGTGGTTTTACCCACCCCTTCGGTACCTTCTAGGGTGATAAATTTTCCAGGTTGACTCACAAGTAATCTCTTTATTATTCAGGTGACGAGCGGTAATTTTCAGTGCGCTTCAGTTGGTATTTTTTTACAGCGTTAATATGCTCTTTTAATGTACTGGAAAAATAATGCGTCCCATCACCTTTTGCAACAAAGTATAAGGCGCTGCCAGCGCCTGGGTGCAGTGCGGCATGAATTGCTTCACGCCCGGCAAGCGCTATAGGCGTAGGAGGTAAACCGTTTATTACATAGGTGTTATAAGGTGTTGGCCTGCGTAAATCACGACGACGAATATTCCCTTGGTAATCACTGCCCATACCGTAAATTACTGTAGGGTCCGTTTGCAGGCGCATACCTTTTTGTAAGCGTCGAACAAACACGCCGGCAATTTGCTCACGCTCCAATGCAACACCGGTTTCTCTTTCTACAATAGAGGCCATGATGAGAGCTTCGTAGGCATTCTTATAGGGTAAATCAGGCGCCTTGTTTTGCCATTCTTCGACCAAAACATTTTCTAGGGCTGCATAGGCGCGCCTTACCAATTCTTCGTCACTGATACCCTTATTAAAAAAGTAGGTATCCGGAAACAACAAACCTTCCGGATTGAGTTGCTCACTGCCCAGAATAGCGCTCAATTGCTGTGTTTCTTTTCTGTTCTTAATAACCGGCAGACGGTGATTAATTGCCTTTTGTTGGCGCAAACGCTGAAGGGTTTCCAATACCGTGTGCCCTTCAATGAAACTGATTGAGTGATAGATCACCTCACCACTTTCCAATAACGCCAGGAGTTCTTTAGGCGTCAGTTCAGGGGTTAACTGGTATTCACCAAACTTTATATTTGTTTGCCCTGACAAGCGGGCGTAAAGTACTAAAACTTTCGGGTATTGAATGAGTTGTTGCTGATGCAGGTCATCAACCAGGCTATAAAGCGAACTTCCCCGCGCCAATTCAATAGTGCCAGATTGAGCCGCCATAGGCTGGTTTAACCAGTGCCAGCTTAATGCGATCAATAGGCCAACCAATACAGCGCCCAAAAGCGCTACTCGAATAAACCATTTTAAGAGCTTCGCCAACATTAAGCTTCTGCCTCGACGCCATCACTGATACAGCGATCAGCTATCGTTTGCTCGACCAGGTTCTGAATTGAAGCAACAGTACTACTGGCCTTGTATTCAAAGATCTGACCATCTAAATCAACATGGGTAATCGGGACAACTCCCATCAGGCTGTTAGAAATAAAAACTGCTTCTGCTGAACACACATCACTCAAACTACAAACGGCCTCTTCGACAGAAACATCTAACTTATGAGCGATTTCATCAATAATTAAGCGACGAATAACACCCGAGACTCCAGCGCGCTGAAGGCTTGGTGTTTTTATTATCCCATCACATACCATAAATATATTAGCTGAAGTGGTTTCGATAACATGACCGTCGCTGTCACAAACTAAAGCATCCTTATAGCCCTGCTCATGTGCCTCTTGCTTGAGCAGGACATTCTCTAGTCGATTCAAATGCTTTATACCAGCCAACATCAAACCACTGCTGATTGGCTGCCGACACAAACCAAGGGCAATGCCCTGCTCTCGTTCTTTATCAAAATCACTAAAGGGAAAGGCGCTCAATACAATGGTTGGGAAGGCTTCCGGGTCTATGCTGTAACCCCGACTGGATTCGCCACGGGTGACTTGAATCTTAACAACCGCGGAATCTGTTAACCCCGATAATTGTGTTAAAAATGCCAGCAACTCACCATTCAACCTCGTCATCGAGATGGGTATAGAAAGCCTTTGGCAACCTAATTCCAATCGCTCTAAATGCAAATTCAACAATGGTAATGATGACTGCTGCCAGCGCAGAGTTTCAAATACGCCATCACCAAAACTGAAGCCGCGATCAAATACTGACACTTGATCGTCAAACTCGCCGTTGACGGAGGTTAATAATGAATGGGGTTCTGACATATTTTTTATGTAACATGACTTATTAGAAATAAAAAAAACGGGCTCTAAAGCCCGCTTAAACAAAGCTTACTATATCTTTCGGAAAATCAACGTACCATTAGTGCCACCAAAACCAAAGGAGTTGGACATGACGACTTCAACAGGCATTTTCTGAGCGATATGTGGCACTAAATTTATATCACAACCCTCTTCTGGATTATCCAGGTTAATCGTCGGTGGAACCACCTGATCCCTGATGGCCAATATACTAAATATGGCCTCTACAGCACCGGAAGCACCCAACAAGTGGCCAATCATCGACTTGGTCGAGCTCACTGCCACCTGATCCGCCGCGCTGCCCATGACTGATTTGACGGCCTGGCACTCGGCTATATCTCCAGCTGGAGTCGATGTACCGTGGGCATTAATGTAATTAATAGCGCTCGCGTCAATATTCGCGTCATTCACAGCATTTTGCATTGACTGCAGTGCGCCAACGCCATTTTCTGGCGGTGATGTTATATGGTAAGCATCACCACTCATGCCAAAGCCTATCAACTCAGCGTAAATCTTGGCACCGCGAGCTTTAGCCATTTCATATTCTTCGAGAACCATGGCGCCAGCACCTTCACCGAGCACAAAACCGTCACGGCCTTTATCCCATGGACGGCTTGCTGCCTGAGGGTCATCATTGCGAGTAGAGAGTGCACGAGCCGCACCAAAACCCGCAACACCGCCTGGGGTGGTAGCCATTTCAGCACCACCGGCGATCATGACATCGGCATCACCATACTGAATCAGTCGCGCAGCCATGCCAATGTTGTGAGTGCCGGTTGTACAGGCAGTTACAATCGCGATATTGGGGCCTTTAAATCCGTATTTAATACTAAGATTACCGGCGATCATATTAATGATCGCACCTGGCACATAAAACGGTGATATACGGCGCGGCCCTTTTTCTTTAATGAGTAGTGCGCCGGCTTCAATATCACCCATACCACCAATACCGGCTCCTATGGCGGCACCAATACGAGGAGCATTTTCTTCCGTGATCTCAAGATCAGAATCTTCGATAGCCTGTGCACCGGCAACCATACCAAACTGCATGAAGGGTGACATTTTGCGGGCATCCTTAACAGAAAGGTAAGGCTCAGGAGAGAAATCTTTCACCTGACAAGCAAAACGTGTTGAATGCTTTGATACATCAAACTTTTCAATGAGGCTCGCACCACTGCGCCCTGCCAGGATTCCATCCCAGGTAGATTCAACATCGTGGCCTAACGGACTGACCATGCCTATACCGGTTACAACAACTCTTCGACGTGACACGCTGGCTCCTTACCTTTAACCTTGGGATGCTATCGCTCAAATCCCCATAGTATCTAATTGAATAACACCTAAAATCAATACCTCTGTATCTTAATTCATCGATATAAAAAAACCGCCCTATTTTACAATAGAACGGTTTTTTTATGCAGAAATCAGCTTACGCCAACCTCTTACAACTAAAATTAACCCAAGGCAGAGGTAACATAGCTGATCGCCAACTGAACAGTTGTGATCTTTTCAGCTTCTTCGTCTGGAATTTCAGTTTCAAATTCTTCTTCAAGAGCCATAACCAGCTCTACAGTATCCAGGGAATCTGCGCCCAGATCTTCAACGAAAGATGCTTCATTTTTTACTTCATCTTCTTTAACACCCAGTTGCTCTGCAACGATCTTTTTTACGCGCTCTTCAATGTTACTCATAGCGGTTTTAAACTCCTAGTTGATAGTTTTAGTTAGCTTATTCATAGTCAGCTCACTTGGCAAGTCTACCAAATAAAATGACTATTTAGTCAACCAACTCGACGCGCATTTTACATCGAAACGAATCGAGTTGTAACGTACCTGATTAAAATTCTTTTTTGACTTAAAAAAAATGTTTTAAATCAAATGGTTACGACATATACATGCCGCCATTTACATGAATTGTATCGCCGGTAACATAGGCAGCAGCATCACTGGCAAGAAAATTCACAACGCCTGCGATCTCTTCCGGCTGACCTAAACGACCTAATGCGATACTGCTAAGCATAGCCTGCTTTTGCTCATCACTCAGCTCTTTTGTCATATCCGTATCAATAAAACCGGGCGCCACAGTATTTACAGTGATATTACGTGAACCCACTTCTTTAGCTAATGCCCGAGCAAAACCCGCAACACCCGCTTTAGTAGCCGCATAGTTAGACTGTCCCGCATTACCCATAGAGCCGACAACAGAACTGATATTGATAATACGACCCCAGCGCTGCTTCATCATGCCGCGAAGACACGCCTTGCTCAAACGGTAAATCGCACTCAAGTTGGTATTGATGACATCAAACCATTCATCTTCGCTCATGCGCATCAGCAAGTTATCTTTAGTAATTCCCGCATTATTAACCAAAATAGTGGGTGCACCGAATTCCCCCTGAATATCTTTTAACAAAGCAGCGACAGATTCAGCCTCGGTAACGTTCAGTACTTTGCCGACACCATTTACACCCTTCTCTTTAAAACGGGCGGTAATTTTTTCAGCGCCAGCTTCGGAGGTTGCCGTACCTATAACAATAGCGCCCTGCGCACCTAAACCATCAGAAATAGCCGCACCAATACCGCGACTTGCGCCTGTAACCAATGCAACTTTGTCTTGAATACTCATAATTTATTCCAGCTCTTTAATCGAAATAATAGTAATAAATGAACAGTTTGCCATTAAATTTCTGATAATGCTTTTTCAAAGGCATCCGGCGTTTCTGTTGCAAACGCAGTAAGGCTCTTATCAATACGCCTGCACAGACCAGACAAAACCTTACCAGGGCCGCATTCAACCACTTGAGTGATACCCGCAGCAACCATAGCTTCTGTACAACGGGTCCATAAGACCGGCGCATAGATTTGCTTGATCATTGTTTGCTTAATCACTTCTGAATCCGTTTCGGTTTGTGCATGCACGTTATGCACAATAGGAACCGCGGGTGTATTGAATGGCGTCGCAGCGATATCCTCTGCCAAACGGTCAGCCGCTGGCTTCATCATATTAGTATGGAATGGCGCACTTACAGCCAGAGGTAGCGCACGCTTGGCACCTGCCTCCTTACAAAGCGCCATCGCACGGTCAACGGCACCTGCTGTACCACCAATCACCACCTGACCAGGAGAGTTAAAGTTTACAGGGCCCACTTCTTCGCCCTGACCAGCAGCCTCACAAGCTTTAGCAATAGACTCATCATCCAGTCCGATAATAGCGGCCATGGCACCCTCACCGACAGGCACAGCTTCTTGCATGTACTTACCGCGCAACTGCACCAATTTGACAGCCGCTTTAAAATCCACAACGCCCGCACACACCAAAGCTGACCACTCACCCAAACTGTGCCCGGCCATCATTGATGGTTGCGCACCGGATTTCTCGCCCCAAACACGCCAAAGCGCCACACTGGCCGTCAGCAACATCGGCTGGGTGCGTTCGGTTAAATTCAAATCTTCTTGCGGGCCGTCTTGAACCAGCTGCCACAGGTCGTAACCCAACACCTCAGAAGCTTCAGCAAAGGTCGCTTGAATTGTTGGATTTTCAGCGGCCAATTCGGCCAACATACCCACTTTTTGTGAGCCTTGCCCTGGAAAAACAAACGCTAATTGTGCAGTCATAAATCCCCACTTTATTTATTCATCAAAAATAGAATAATTTACCGCTGCTTATTATAGTCCAGCAACGGCATTAAATAGTTTGAGCCAAACAACGCTCTATTTGTTGCGGTACTTGCCTTTCAGCTTGGTCTAGAGCCACACCCAAGGCAACCTCAAAACCCCTGGAGTCAGCACCACCATGACTTTTTATCACGGTGCCCTGCAAACCCAATAAGCTCGCGCCATTGTAGGTGGCAGGGTCAAACTTATGTTGCCACTGTCTAAGTATAGGGCGTGCCAGCCATCCCACGAATCGGCCCCACAGACTAGAATATAAACTACTACGCAATTCGCTGGCCAACAAGCTGGCGACACCTTCACTGGCCTTAAGCGCCACATTACCTGTAAAGCCATCACACACGATCACATCGGCGACACCTTCAAAAATATCGCCACCTTCAACAAACCCAACGTAGTTAATATGTTCATTACTATCAAGCAGCTCGGCTGCAGCCCGCACAACTTCAGGGCCCTTCATAGCTTCAGACCCCATATTCAATAAGGCCACTTTTGCGGATGACTTCGCTTCAGTCACTAAAGCGCCGTCCATCAAAGCACTGCCCATCAAAGCAAATTGCAGAAACTGCTCCGACGAGCATTCAACATTAGCACCTAAATCCAATAAAAATGCGGGCTTATCTTTTGTCGGAACCGATCGGCATATGGCTGGGCGATCAATGCCCGGCCAAGTCTTTAGCTGGATTTTACCCATCGCCATCAAAGCGCCGGTATTACCCGCACTGACACAGGCATCCGCCTCACCTTTAGCAACTATTTCAACGGCTCGCCACATGGAAGAATCACGTTTCGAGCGTAAAGCAGCAATAGGCGATTCATCCATCTCAACAACTTGAGATACATTCACCAGAGAGATATTGGGCAGAGAAGGATTAGAGAGAGGAGAAAAATCTGAAAATGTATCGGCCAAACCGAACAAGATGAGCTGCACATGCGGATGTTGTGCGGCAAAATTTACAGCGGCCGGCAACGTAGAACGGGGACCTAAGTCCCCGCCCATAACGTCTACAGCTATGCGTAGATTTGTTTTCAAGACCTAAGCCTTAAACTTCAGCTTTCGCTGTTGGTCTCAATAACTTTACGACCTTTATAGAAGCCGTCAGCCGTCACGTGGTGACGAATGTGCTTCTCACCCGAAGTCGGGTCTACAGACAAGGTCTCTGCAGTTAATGCATCGTGTGAGCGACGCTGCCCACGACGTGAACGTGTTACTTTACTTTTCTGAACGGCCATTGTGTTCTCCTACTTACATAATTTACCAGAACCGGAGCGCCTCATTTATTTCGGCGAGTCCTTAAGTTGTTCTAGCACTTGAAATGGGTTATTTGCTACTTCTTCAGCTTCGACCGCTTCACCCGCGCTAAAAGCCTTTGCTTCCATACATTCATGCTCATGGTAAGAAACCATTGGCAAGTTCAGTAACAACTCTTCCTCAATAATCTCATAGAGATTATTTTGCCCTTCCTCTGCAATCCATGGATCGAATCGCTTCGGGAGGTTCTTGGCCGCGTCTTCATCCCAGACAACAGCCAAATGTATATTTGCTTCTACCGGAACAGTGACAGGCTCTAAGCAACGCTGGCAAGTTACATCAACGTTACACTGCGCACTACCTGAAACGGTACGAACACGCTCCTGATCAATATAGCATTCAAGCTCAACTGACACATCAGCATCACTCTCAAGTATTACTTCAGATAGACGCTTCAGCTCCTGAACTGGAAATTTTCCGGCAAGGTCCAGGCCTTGCTGGGCGAATTTCCGCGGGTCAATAAGGCGCGGAAGTAACTGATCTAGAGGGGCATTCGGCATAAGCGCGCAATTCTATGGAGTTGCCCCTGCTGTGTCAAAGAAAAATAACCCCAAAAGGGTGAAAACTGGTAATTTAACCCGTTAATGGTGAAATCCCTTATGAATCAGCAACTAATGGCTTCAAAATGACACAGATATTACTGGCTTCCAGCTCACCCTACCGTCGCCAGCTACTCGACAAATTAGGTCTAAGCTATGCCTGTGAGAGCCCCAACATCAATGAAGTCCAACACCACAACGAAACTGCACACGAACTGGTACAACGATTGGCTAGCGAGAAAGCCCAAGCGCTAGCGGAAAATCACCCAAACACCCTGATCATCGGCTCGGACCAGGTCGCCGTCATAAATCAAACTATTGTTACCAAACCCGCAAATCACAGCGAAGCCAAGCAACAATTACAGGCCAGCAGCGGACAAACAATCACCTTTTTAACCGGCTTATGCTTATACAACACCACCACCAACAACCTACAAATTACAGTAGAACCCTTCCAAGTTGAGTTTTTACACCTGACCGAGCACCAGATCGAGCGCTATCTAACGCTGGAAAAGCCCTACGACTGTGCCGGAAGCTTTAAATCTGAAGGCCTGGGTATTAGCTTATTTAAGCGACTGATCGGGAATGACCCGAACACACTGATTGGCCTGCCGCTAATTAAACTCTGTGAAATGCTGAGAAATGAGGGGGTTGATCCACTACTTACTTAAGAGCACTGCCGGTAATTGATATCAACCAAATAAAATTAATGGAGAGAGGAAGAGGGGAAATCCGGCGGTGAATTAAGCACCGCCTTAACGGGTAAACAGCTTACTGGCTACTCACCCAAAAAATGCATGTTGCTACGAAAATAGCAATTAAAGCCACGGCGGCAAAAACATCTGCTTTGCTATCACCAGAATCATGGGTTTCTGTATTATCACTCATTATTATTCTTCTCCTGATTAATTCTCACGTTGATATTAAGCGTGGCCTATTGAATACATTAATTAAAAGGCAACCACAAGTTTTTTAACTGTTTAGGCCATATAAACCCTACCGCCTTTAAATAAGGCCCTATGCTCCTCCCCTATAAATACTTTCTTCACAGGCATCCAACCCTGTATTACGAAGAAATTAACCCTCCACAAGTTTAACCAAAACCGCTTACCGCACCCATTCCAACCTATACAGATTTTTAGCTCTATGACGCTTTACTGGAAAACCTCCGTCCCTGCCTTAACAGAAAAACCGCTAACCAAACCTAAATTCCCCGTAACCAGATAGAAGCTAAGCCATGCCAGCAGCTCGCGAGACCTCTCGAAATATTGTATGATGCGCGCCTTATTTTTTGCCGGCCGACGGTAAACCAAAGACTCATTAAATCAAAGCGGGTGTACTGACTCCATGTACAACTATGACGAACATGACCACAAGATTTTG
>JAUVQU010000156.1 GCA_030597965.1 Cellvibrionaceae bacterium | reverse complement strand
TTTTTTATGTCTGACCGTTATTAATGTCGATGACGCAATGTTTGGTACGGCTGGGCTTGCAAAGTCAACGTTCGAAGGTCGTTCCAAAGAGCCAGGAAATGCGGATAGAGAATTCTGGGTTGATAGCAAGTCAGTCTTGCGTGACCACTGGGAGCTGGACAAGAAATCGGCGGCTCACATTATTTTGGGCAAAGATGGCACGGTTCTGTCGGTTGTTGAGGGTAAAGTCACTGACGACGAAGTGGCTGAAACCATCGCAGCCATTAAAAGCGGTATTTAATTAACCTGTGTCCCTGATTTTGCGCTGTGCTCTGTTTTGGGGTTGTGGCGCTTTGGAGTTTTGACACAGGCCTAACCTCTAGTTCTTTGCGGAAGTTGCTCAATGGCGAAGCTTAAAACCCGGGATCTTATTCTTGATGTTGCTCTAGAGCTATTCAATACGCGTGGCGAAATCAACGTGAACAGTGTTGATTTGGCAATGGAGATGAACATCAGTCCGGGTAATCTCTATTACCATTATAAAGGCAAGGAAGAAGTTGTTGAGGAGCTTTACGCACGATTCCATGCATCCTTGGTGGTATTAATGGATGAGGTGGCCTCATTCGATGAAGAACTGGATCTGCAGGCAATGCTCGTTTATTTACGAGTGGTCGCTAAGCTCTTTGATAAGTATTCCTTTATTGGCCAGAATGCTTTGAGTATCAGCAGTCGATATACATCGATTCGCAGGCCTCTCTCGAAAGCATTGAATCGATTACAGGGTCAAATTCGGCGCTGTGTTCAGAGCCTGGCCATTGATATGGATAATAAAGAGGATCTGGCAGAAATCATGAGTAACAATCTTCTGAACACGTTGCTCAATTTACCGGGATCGATTTCTTTAATGCACGAAAATGGCCCGGAAGCTGATATCGAATCGCACATGAGGATGCAGCTCTTGCCATTGGTGCAAGATTAGATAACAGTATGTGTTAACACAGTTTGTGAGAATGAAATATGACTAAATTTGTAATTGAGCGTGAGCATCAATTAACAATGGATGAGTGCAGACAGCTGAGCGAAGATGTGGCTGACTCACTGATTAAATCTTATGGCGGCAGTAAGCGGGTCAGTGGCGATGCGGTTCACTATAAGCACATGAGTGGCAGCACCGGGGTGTTGAGTTATGACGAAAGCCTGTTGACGGTTGATGTTAAGCTCTCATTTTTGATGAGGCCAATGGCTGCAGCTATTAAAGGTGAAATTAATCGACAGTGTGATAAACGATTGTCTTAGTTGAATTTTAGATCTATTTAAAATAAAAAAAGCAGGCTATATGCCTGCTTTTTTTATTGGTGACCATAGGCCACCTGCGTGTCAGTAAAGCTTACTAATCCGCTTTATCCAACTATGATAAATACGCCTGGAGAGGGTTAGTATTGTTTGTTTTTAGTGGAGCCAATTCTATGGTTAAAAATTAGAATGGGCTCCCTAAAATATTTACTTAAGATGCTGCGTCAGTTGCCTTAGGCTCAGCTGTTTTCTTAGCTGGGGCTTTCTTGGCCGGGGCTTTCTTAGCGGCAGGAGCTTTTTTAGGAGCAGCTACTTTCTTGGCAGGAGCTTTTTTGGCTTCAGCTTTAGCTTCGGTCTTAGGCTCAGCAGCCTTCTTAGCTGGTGTCTTTTTGGCGGCAGTTTTCTTAGCGGGAGCTTTTTTGGCTGCGGCCTTCTTTGGGGCTTTGGCTTTTTTGCTGGCGCTGTCCAGCCTATCCTTCAAAGACTCGATCTTTCCTGTCAGGCCAGTAAGGTCGTTCAGGTTTTCTTTCAGCTCTTCAATGCGAGCTTCAACCTTGTCAGAGATATCGCTTACTTTCTTCTCAAGGTCGCTTTGTACTGATTCACCTTCTTTAGCAAGCTTGTCGAACAAAGACTTGGCGTCATCGCTCAGTTCTTCGTAACGCTTCTGTGCATCGTCAACAGAGCGGCCATAGACGCCTAGATTAGCCAACCATAGCTTGTTGGTGAATTCGTTTAGACGTTCTGCTTTGCTGGCTTCTTTTTTCTTCTTGCTCATGGTGAACTCCGAAAATAAGTGTTTGTTAAGATGGTGGTAATGATAAAGACATAAATTAGAAACGCCCCCCTAATTAGAATCTGTTTTCTAAAACGGTAAAAGGCAGCGGTTTAAAATAAAAAAACCCGGCAAAAGCCGGGCTAAAAACAAAAGCGAATAATCACTTGTTTTAAAAAAATGTCAGGGCAATTAACTAAAATCCCAACCTCTGTCATGAATGATTTGATCAAGTGTTCGACTGATGGCGGTACAGTTACGCACCATCTCTAATCGCTCCCATGCGCAGCGTTCGCCCTCATGGGTAAGGCTGGCAATTTCTTCTGAGTTCAATGCCTGGGTTAGCTTCATTGGATTGGCTAGACGACGCTTGGGTGAGATGTTCAGGTCGGCCGTGTGGTCTTGGGATAGCAGGCTATAGGCCAGATATAGACCCATGTTGGCTACCGGTGACTTAACACGCAGGTAACCACGGCTGAGCTGCAGTGCTTCTGTCGTTACATTTTTCAAGACACGGGCGGCTGCTCGAGAATACGAGCGCCAGAAGCTGGGCTCGGCGTCAGGTGTGTAGCCGGATATCAGGAAAACCGGATTGATAATGCTGGCAATAAAGTGGTTCACACCATAAAGGCGAGCCAGGCGTTTTGTTGGCAGGTCATCCAGGAAAGAGCCATCAATCCACTGTTGTGAAGGCGCGTAGGCTACCTTTTCACCATAGGCATTTTTAGCCTGAAGCGTTACCGGCGGGAAAATACCGTAAATGGCGCAGGAGGCCTGCACAGCTGAGCGAATATAAACATTGGGCGCAGTGATGGCGTTCAGCAGGCGAGGGGCTTGCTTGGGTGAAAGACCGCTGACAGTTACATTAAATTTACGCCCAGTGAGCTCGTAGGCTTCCAGGAAGGTTAAATCGGGTATTACTTTTTCTATATAGGCCACAAACGTATCTGTGTTGATATTCTTACTGGTGTCTATTAGCTGGAATTTGGAAACGACTTGAGCGGTCTCTTCAAGCGCAATATGCAGGTGCTTGGTTTCCAGTCGGTCGGCCAGATCATCATCGGTATGGGTGCAGATGATCGCCCCAAGAACAGAGCCCATACTTGAGCCGGCAATTACAGTTGGCAGCAGACCTTGTTCAAACAGTGCTTTAATAACGCCAGCATGGAAAAAACCAGTGGTGCCGCCGCCACCGAGTAAAAGAGCCGAGCGGCCATAGCAGTGGCTGGCACGGGCAAAGAACTCTTCTTTTCTCTCTAGTGAGATGATTGTTTCGTCGGCTTGATTGATGTCGTTGAGCGCGTGGCAGACTTCTTCAAGGTACTGATGGATGAGGCGCTTGGTGCCAAGCATTGCTTTGTTATAAAGCTCAGGCTTGCCGATACCGCCTATATTCCCGTGAAGGCCTTCGTTTAACGTATGCAGCAGCTGCTCAAGGTCACGACGAATACGCAGATCGCGAATCTTGTCTAGCTGGGAGCGGATGCTACGGTAATCATAGCTTTGAGTGGGTTCAAACTCTTTCCAGTCGTCATTGCCGGTTGCGTGGTCGTAAGCGTTGGCTGCATCGGACCATTTGTCATACGAACGAGCAGATTCCATTTTACGCAGTTGTCTTTCACCAGGTGTTTGTTTGAATAGCATTTTTAGTTTCCGGGTATTTGAAAGTTTAATGAGTCACGGGTCGCACACAGGAACACAGACGGATATCTGCGCTCTTGTGTGCGGCCTGTTAGGGCCGCGAGCTATCAAAACTTGCTTATTAAGCAGTTTTTTCCAGCTTAGCACTTACTTCGTCTAGCTTATTTTCCAGACTGGCAAGTGGAGATACATTCAGCTTGTCTTTCAGTTCTTCAAGACGTGTTTCCAGCTTGTCGGTACCTTCTTCGTACTTTTTCTTGACGTCTTTCTGCACAGAAGTGCCTTCTTTGGTCAAGTCTTCAAACAGTTTCTGGCTGTCATCGTTCAGCTTTTCAAAACGCTTCTTAACTTCGTCGAAAGAGCGAGCGTAAGCGCCTAAGTTAGCGAGCCACAGCTTCTTGGCTGAGTCTTGGATTTTTTCGATTTGTGTTGCTTCAGTTTTTTTGGCTTTAGCCATGATAAATACTCCTGGAGAGGGTTTGAATTGGATGGTTATTCAACCGAGGTTGATTCTAAGTTTAAAAATTAGAATCAGCTTCCTAAAATGTCCTCTTTTCATGCTGTAATTATGTAAAGGAATATCAATATAGAGCTTGTTGATGGAGCACAAAAAAGCCCGGATGTCCGGGCTTTAAGTCTTTCGGTAGGAGTGACCACTCACTTCTTGTCGTAGGTCTCTTCCCAGCCATGTTCGTGAAGAACTTTGTCCAGGGTGCGACTGATGGAGGTGCAGTTTCGCATCATCTCAATTCGCTCCCACGCGCACAGCTCACCTTCGTGCACCAGGCCGGCTATATCATCTTTGCTGGGAGCGGTAAGCAGCTTCATCGGGTTGGAGAGGCGACGTTTGGGTGAGATATTCAGGTCGGCTGTGTGTTCTTGATTGAGCAGGCTGTAGGCTAAAAATAGCCCCATATTAACGACCGGTGATTTGACGCGCAGGTAGTCATGAGTCAGACGCAGTGTCTCACTGGTGACGTTCTTCCAGATGCGCGTTTGCGCGAGCAGTGTTGAGCGCCAGAATCCGGTCTTCGCATCCGGGGTAAAGCCGGACATCATGAAAATCGGATTGATAATGCTGGCGATGAAATGGTTGACGCCATAGAGGCGCGCCAGTCGTTTTGCCGGCAGATCATCCAGAAATGAGCCGTCAATCCACTGCTGTGAGGGCAGGTAAGGTATGCGCTCGCCGTAGGAGTTCTTCGCCTCCAGTGTTACGGGGGGGTATATCCCGTAAACCGCACAAGACGCCTGTACCGCTTTGCGGATATATACATTGGGTGCGGTAATGGCGTTAAGCAAGCGAGGGGGTTGTTTTGGTGAGAGGCCGCTGACGGTTACATTGAATTTACGTCCTGTCAGCTCATAAGCTTCCTGAAAAGTGAGATCAGGAATCGTCTTTTCGATAAACGCCACGAAATTTTCGGCATCAATATCATTGGGGTCGCGGAGCGGGTTAAAGGTTTTCTTTTGTAGCTCTGCGGAGCTTTCCAAATCAATCGCTAGGTTTTTAAGGGTGAGTCGCTCAAGCAGATATTTGTCATCGTGGGTGCAGACAACGGCGCCCAGTAGTGCGCCAATACTGGAGCCGGCAATCACTTCGGGAAGTACATCTTCCTCAATCATTGCTTTGATAACACCTGCGTGGAAATAACCCATCATGCCGCCGCCGCCAAGCATGAGTGCGGATCGCCCTACGCAGTGGCTGGCGCGGGAGAAGAACTCGTGCTTGATGTCGAGGGAGATAGAAGATTCGTCAGCTTCATTGATGTCGTTCAGTGCGTGACATATTTCTTTGATGTACTGATGGATCAGGCGCTTAGTGCCGAACTTGGCTTTGTTGTAGAGTTCGGGCTTGCCAATGCCGCCCATGTTGCCATGCAGGCCTTCGTTGAGAAGGTAGAGAAGCTTTTCGTTGTCTCTTCTGTGGCGCAGGTCGCGGATTTTGTCCAGCTGTGAGCGAATGCTGCGATAAT
>JAUVQU010000066.1 GCA_030597965.1 Cellvibrionaceae bacterium | reverse complement strand
CTAAGCAGGAGTAAGAATATGCAGAAAGTATTACTTAAAAATTAGACTCTTTGCTCCCATATGAGCGACAACGTATAGGGGTTACGCTGGGCTAATGTGCGATAAAAGGGGAAATTTGAACGTATGGGCTGCGAGGTCTATATTTTGATTGTATGCTTATTTAGATTATTTCTAATCGAGTTCTCATATGCTCTTTGTTTTGAGTGTCGAATGTGTAAGGGATCAATATGATAAATAATAAGAAAAGCCTTTTAAGGGTAGTTGCTGGCTCGGCTTTGATGTTGTTAGTGCTGGCTTCGTGTAGCACTGGCGAGCATGCGACGAATTCAAATAGTTCAGCGCTGGAGGTCTCGGCGGTCACTGTCAGTGACCCGAGCCTAACAATAAGGCCTGGTGATAACCTTCGTTGGAGAAGGGAGGTTTTATGGGCGCAAGGGGATGATCTTCCGGAGGATGTGCTTAAGTTAAATAGACAGAATCTACGTACGTTAATCGAGAAGAAGTTAATACAGAAGGGTTATCACTTTGTTGATAAGGCACAAGATTCTGATTATGAAATCGTTGCAGCTGCAATTTTAGGTGATTCTGAGGCAGGCGAATTCTTAATTCGATATTCCAAGTTATACCCTGAACTAAGTGACTCAAATGAGGTTCTAGAAAAAGGCACCTTAATGCTGGGGATCGTTAGGCCGAACAGTAAAACGCTAGTATGGCGCAGTGCTATTCAGGCATTTATTGTTGAAGATATTAGTTTTCCAGAGCGCCAGAAACGTTTAAATCGAATTGTAGACGCTTTATTACAACCATTACCTTAAGTGTTTCGATGACGTACAAGCTTTTGAGGCTTACTTCTAATTTATTCAAATAACTAAAAGTGTGGTGTTCCCACAGCGAATAAAAGCTCGCCCAGACTTGGACTGGGGACCTGTCACGAATTTAAATAAGAGTTGAGTAGCACGCCGTCGCTTGTGTGTGCTCACTAACTCGATGATTCGTAAGGCTTCTATGCCTCATTTGAATGCCTCCCTTCTGAAGTCGAAACCATGCCGAACCTTTTCTTTCATTTTTGTACCTGAATATCTGGCAGGTTATTTAATCATTCGTATGTGTCTGCATTGGCGATGTTTTTTAATTCATCCATATCCACAATGGTTATGTCTTTTTTATCGACAGAAAGCAGGCCATTCTTCTGAAAGCGGCTTAATACCCGGCTGACTGTTTCAATGGTGAGGCCGAGATAATTTCCTATATCTGAGCGTGACATAGGCAAGCGAAAATCTAAGGCTGATAAGTGACGGCGATGGTTTCGAGTGGAAATACTTAGCAGCAGAGTGGCTACACGCTCGTCGGCACTGTTTTTACTCAGCATGGTCATTAGCTTTTGATCACCGATGATCTCACGGCTCATCAATTGAAAAAAGTGATGCTGTAAAGTCGGGATTTTTAAACTCAACTCTTCAAGACTGCTGAATGGAATCTCACATACGGCTGATGTTTCAAGGGCTATGGCGCTGTTGGTGTGGACGTTATCGGCTAAACCATCCAGGCCTAAAATTTCACCTGCCAGGTAAAATCCGGTTACCTGTTCCTGACCATCGCTTGTGATATTGATGGTTTTGATAGTTCCAGAATGCACCTTGAATACAGACTGAAATACATCACCAGAGCGGTACAGATATTCCCCTTTTTGCAAAGGGCGTCCGCGTTGAATGATGTCATTCACACGATCAATATCTTCTGCATGCATACTGATTGGTAGGCAGATATTTCTCAAACGGCAGTCACCACAAGACACGCTGGGGCTTTGATGGCAGCGTGGTATTTCATTGATGGGCTTAAGTGTGTCTTTCATAGGGCACAAGTATAGTCGGACTTATAAGAGGTGATACCCTCATTTTTGGCAAAGTTCACTTGCGTCGGATATGTCGTTACCACCTTCTTTGCATGGGCCGCGTAAGTTGTATTGGTCGAGATCACCTTTAGTTACTGCATTGTAGAATCTGTTGCCAAGAAAAAATAAACCACTCCCATCAACCACGTCCAGTGAGGGCATGATAGGCAAGTGGCCCGCAGAGGCCGTTTGGTGCTACTGATGGCGAAGGGAAGAGCTTTCTACCGCCTCTTGGGCCGCTTTGGTGGAGAGGTGGGCTAGGTTATTTATTGGGTGTGCTTTTAGAGGTGAGAAATGTATAAAGATCAGATTAGTTTTAGGTGGTGGTTGTGATCGAAGGTTGTAGAAGTGTTATGGAGGACGTTAAAGAAGGCTTTAGGATTATCCATATAAGGTGGTGAATTTACCGTATTTAGATATGGGATTTGAGAGTCTCTTGTGTACCAATTTCTGCCGGTCACGATGAATAAAGCCCGAAAAGGGCGATCATTCAGGCCAGAACTTCGCGCTCAACTGAGGCAAAAAATGCAGGCCGTTTTTTGACCGGAGGTTTTTGACGTCAGGTTGCAGAGCCTTGGTCTGTAGGGACATCGCTAATGACAGGGTCATAATGTTCCAATCCCACGTTGATTACTTAAGTCATGACGCCCGGGCGATATGGTTTCTGGCTTCGATTTACATGTTGCGCCCGCTTCTGATTCGAAAGCTTAACCTTTTTGGCGATTAATCCTCGCTTATCTGAGTGACACTCAAACTCAACTGCGGCACCAACTTTCAAAAACTGACAATTAACAAGGTCAGCTTTGCGTACCATTATATCTGCGCCACCCCCGTTATCCAGAAAACCAGATTCCTTATCTCGGAACCATTTCTTAACTACAGTTTGCAATACTCCGCTCCTAAATTAGCATATATCACTATCGCTTTTTACTAGGCAGCATCACCTCTGAAGGATGAGTCGATGCACTAGTCCAGTAACTCTTTCATACTCTGTTGTACACAGAACTACTTAATAACCGGACCGAATGGGTCCGGTTATCTTATGTGATTACCTTTTAAACTTTACAAAGGGTGCACATTGTTTGCACAAGGACCTTTTTGACCTTGACCAACTTCAAACTCAACGGCCTGACCGTCATTCAGCGTTGCATATCCGCCGCCCGCTTGAATTTCCGAGTGATGAACAAAAAGATCTTTACCGCCATCCTCTGGAGTAATAAAACCGAAGCCCTTGTCTGCATTAAACCACTTAACTGTACCTTTACTCATGATGTCTTCTCTATTGTTTTGGTGAAAGATTATGAACTCCCGACTCCAGTTCGCCGCCTGGAAGTCGATAGGGCTATATTCTCATGTTCGTATATTAGATGCCATTATCAATGGGTGTATCTTGATCACCCGCTAATGAAGATTGCTCGGATTGGGCTTCCTTAGTACCTTGGGCCAATTTTTTTAGGCGCTTTTCTTCCTTTTTTTTCTTTTTCGCAAGCTCTTTCTGTCGTTTTTCAAATGTGTAATTAGGTTTTGCCATTAAAGACCTCTTATATCGATTTAAATGTGGGCACTATTATTATCAAATACATAACTGCTTAATAATCGGCCCTCTTCAGTCCGGTTATCTCATTTATAGTCGCATGATTATCTACAACAGCCATAGATAATCATGAAGTCTGGCCCAAATGACCGCTATGGAGGGCGGATTGATGAGTTTTTCGACCGACTGGTGTGGGCTACTTTAATCCAGACTACGATCATCTGCTATAGGGCAATTGCCAATCGTGATCAATAAGCACCATTAAGCGCTCTGGAAATCCAATCAATGTCGCTATTCTTGCTGCCTGCACACTGATCAGGGTCGATATTAACTCGCCATCGTCGATCCCTTTATTCTATTATTTCTGCGCACTGACCCCCATCAGATGCTCGACCTTTTCCACGCGCCTGAAGCCGGCCGCCTTGAGCCGACGGATGACCCCGTCGACGAAGCTGCTTCCCTTCTTTACTACGTGTGGATTTCCGGTGTAATGAAAAAGCCGTCCGTCCCGGCGCAGCACCCGGAAGATCTCCCGGTAGAACTCTTCGCTATAGAGCTCCCCGGCGAGGGAAAAACGCGGTGGATCGTGAATGACCGAATCGAAGGAGGCCGAAGGCATTGTGCCTATTAGCTCAAAGCTACTGCCCTGGCGTTGCACAATCCCCTCTTGTCCCAAATCGTTTGACCAAGGGTTCTGCGCGCGCAGCCCCATTACCTCCCGGCTTAGCTCGATGCTGAGTACCTCGCTTGCGCCTAGTCGGTGAGCAGCGATGGCCGCATAGCCCAGTCCGCTGCAGCAGTCCAGTACCTTGTCACCCTTGCGTACCGCCTGTTGGGCCATCTCTGAGGCACTGGCAAAGGGGTCGGTTCCCTTGGATATGTGCATCTTCACGCCGCTAATTTCTAGCAGAGGTGCTCCAGCGGTGGGAACGAGCTTGTAATAGCCAGAGGTACGGTCTTCAAGCGGAATTATATCTCCATCGCGACAGAGGTAGATCCTCTGTGTCTTCTTGACGATTCTTTTGAGCTCGTCAATGGAAAGTCGATTGTCTTCATCGAGTACCAGGCCCTGGGCACTTAAGGAAAAGTCCCGTTCCGAAAGATTCAGGTCAGTGGAGAGCCGGACGCAGGACAGTCCTTTGGCGATGGCCTCCAGCGCCTGTCGGGCATTTATTGTATGAAGGTAGTAGCCGAGCATATCGTTTGCCTATCTGGTTAGAAATACTGACCGCACTATACACCTTCAGCGTTGGGGGCATGAGGGAACGCTAGTGGGTCCACCCAGACTTGAACCGGGGACCTGCCTCGAATTTAAATGAGAGTTGAGTCGGATGCTCTAACCCTTCGAACGTTTGTAACGTAAACAATGACTCTCACAAAATGAAATAGCTATACCCCATCCCGGATAAGAGCTAGCCCCGTAGCCATGCTCGTAACTAGCGACCCATCTGGCCCCAAAGTGACAGTCAGCATGGCATTGTTTTAATCGCTGTATTGCATCGCCCCTATCGATTTTAAGGGAAGGTCACCCCTTAATCATCTACAGATGGAGCATCATTCTTTTCTCTTGGGTGCGTTTCCAGCGTACCAAACAGCCAATCGTAGAATAGTGTAATGGTTGCGAAATTTCCCTTGTGCATATCCAGGTGGTGAGCATCGTGCTTCATTGCAATCCAGTTGATTGTTTTCCATGGAAAGCCTTTCAGATCAATGCGGCAGTGATTAATCGTGTTGATTTGTGTGTAGACAATGATAACAATCACAATCGTTGTAACATGAAAAGCGCTACCGAGAAGCGATGTAAGGGATACTGTTACCAGATAGAACAGAACCACGCCTAATGTAATCTCTGTCGGGTTCAGTAAAAACGAATCCGCAGAACTAACCCTGCTGCGCGCTTGATGATGAATGGCGTGGACGCGACGAAAATAACCCTGCCCATGAAATAAAAAACGATGCATCAAATAATAAAATAAGTCATACACCATAAGTATCAGAAAAACATCCAATAACATTTTGTTCCAGGGTTGCGCTTCAAGTGTGACAATCCAAGGTAATACCGCAATGTAAAATACAAGACTAATGGACAAGCCAACTTTTTGGTTTAAGCTGACTCTTTCCTTGTACTTTTTCTTATTCTTCATTTTATTCTGGTTTTGCTCGCTATCAGTATCACGAGTGCGGCCCAGTGCCGGTATTTTAAATATCAGGAACTTTCCAGCTTCAGTTAGCGCTAGAACCAAGACAATACTCAGTAGCGCCTCTTGCCAATTGTATGAAAATTCCATTGATTACCTCTCTATTCTTGGGGTAAAAATATCGCCTGAACGATTAATTAAAATTCAACCTAATTATTTCTAGGTTTTAGCCTGAGCATCCAGCTCTTTGGTGGCCTCGGCAATAGCTTCTTCCATTGGCCCCAGTAACGAAGTCGCTTTGGGATATCCACAGTATTGAGCAATAAACAGATGCAGCTCCCGAATTTCTTCGCCGCTCATCTCACCTCTTTTGACTGCAGCTTTCACCTGAATTTTAAACGTCATTACTTCGCCTTGAGCAGCAATCATGCCCAATAGCAGAATGCGCTTATCACGCATGGATATCTTGTCGCGCGTCCACACCTCTGCAAACAGGGTTTCCAGCATAATATCGGTAAATGGATAGCCCTCTGGAGGAGCAGGAACATCACCTGCATATACATCAAGAATTTTTTCTACACCGACTTCACGCCTGCTTTTATCGGTCATAAATTTCCCCTTTTCACAAAATATTTATATGTTATTTTCAGCAAGAAGCGCTTTTACAAGCATACTAATTCGTGCCTTACCTAATTTTTGTTTTAGCTCATCAGCTAAGGCCAAAATATCATCATCGATATATTCAAATACATCAGCTTCCAGTTTTAGCCCTGAATATAGCGCTTTAAGAACAGACTTAATCTGTGCAAATTGAGCCCCTCCAATAAGCTTGGAAAGCTCTGAATCCAGCTCATCAACTGATGCCACCGAATCTTCGATCAGCTTTTTTCCAAGATTTGTGAATGTCAGCAGTAGCTTTCTTGGGTCTCTGCGATCAGGTTGACGCTGTATATAACCTAACGACTCCAAGTCTGTGGCAATAGTGCTCACGGCTTGTTTACTGATTCCGTATGCTTCGGCGATATTTTTTATCTGACCACCTTGTGGGCCAATTGCGGTAAGCACCGCCCCAAAACTTCGCTTGAGGCGCGGGTGTCCCTTAGCCATGGTCAGTAACTGCAATCGCTCGGTGATGTAATTCGACAGTTGTGGTAAAACTATTGCTAGGAGATGACGACTCAAATCTTCCCTGTGGACTCCCGAAAAAGTTTCCAGGCTGGCACTCAGATGCTGGATATTCTTCCCTGCCATTTCGAGTTCTTTCTCACAGACAAAAGCTGTGAGCTTTGTCTGTAACTGACTTGATTCCTCCAGGCCCTGAGAAACCAGATCCTGTAGCTTTTGTGTCGGCATCAATAATTTTGCCCGACTGTCTCCTGGGTCATCCACACGCTGAATATATCCCGCATCAACCAGTTGATTGGCTGTTTGATTTGCTGCCTGACGGGTAACGCCCAAAGCCTGAGCAATCTCCGACAGGCGTGTTCCTCCGTTTGTAATAAAGGAAATATAGGGCCCGAAGTTTAGCCGCAACTGGTCATGCCCTGATGCTTTTAGCCCTTCCATGATGCTGGACTCGATATAGAGCGTAAGCCCCAACACATGGCGCGCAAAATTATCCCTGTACTGGCGCTGTACAGCCATTGGGCGTTCTTTTTTATTTTGAATTGGGCTGCTCATGGTTAACAAATGTAATTATCAATTGACCCTGTGTCAATTGGTATTGACAATAATTCGCACCTCATATAGCTTGAGTGGGAGTAAAAATTGGAGCCTCCTATGAATAACAAGATAAAAGTCGGCTATATAGGCTTGGGAAATATCGGCAAGCCTTCTGCGCGCCATCTGATATGCGACGCCTATGATGCGCATGTCTATGACGTTTATCAGCCTGCTGTTGACGAGATGGTTGCTGCGGGCGCCACAGCTTGTAGCTCAGCAGCAGAAATTGCCTCTCTCTGTACACACATTGGTGTCTGTGTGCGTGACGACGCCCAAGTAGAAGACTTGCTCTACGGCGATGAAGGCATTCTTGCTAATGCGGCAACTGGTACGCTTGTGGCAGTTCACAGTACGGTCACACAGGCGAGCATTTTAAAATGGTCCGCCGCAGGTGCAGCCAAAGGGATATCCATTATCGACGCGCCCATCACCGGAGGTGCCCATAAAGCCGAAGACGGGGCTCTGTGTTATATGGTTGGCGGTACTGAAGAAGAACTGGCCGCAGTCACTCCTGTTTTTGAAACGTCTGCCGAAAAAGTTGTTCATGCCGGATCTGTAGGTTCAGGCATTGCCCTGAAACTCTGCAACAATTTCATACAGTACACTGAATTTGTAGCCATGGCCGAAGCCACCAAGCTGGCTGAAGCCTGTGGTCTGTCCGTCGATGTATTACGCGAGGTCGGTCTTTCCAATGGCGTCGTCAACGAACAGATGCACATGTTTATTGCCGGGCGTAATGGTATTGCCAGAAGCAGCTCCGCGGAAGATATGGAAGCTTTTTTTGGGCCTCATGGAAAGCTCGGCAGTAAGGACCTGCAGTGCGCACGGGATACAGCCGCTGAAAAAAATGTGCTATTGCCAACGGCCGAGTATGTCCGTGACCGCATCGAAGATGTTTTTCTGGCACGGGATGAATCACGCCCGGCTGATGCGCCACCACTGAAGAAATAGTCCAGATTGAATAAAAGGAAATTCTAGCAATGAGTCCAGAAAGTAAACTCTTCATTAATGGGGAGCTGGTGGATGCCGTCTCCGGCAAAACCTACCCCAACATCAGTCCGGCCACCGAGGAAGTCATTGGCGTAACAGCCGACGCTGGCCCGGAAGATATGGAACGGGCCATTGCTGCGGCCCGCCACGCTTTTGATGAAACAGACTGGTCGACCAATCACGCATTTCGTCATAAATGCCTGCAACAACTTCAACAGGGTTTACTGGCTGAAATGCCGGATTTCAAGCAACAGATTTCAGCTGAAACTGGCTCCACTATGAGCATATGTGGTGCTAACGGCCCCCAATGTGAAGTGCCCATTCGCTTTATGGATTACACCCTAGAAGCCCTGCCATAGTTTGAATGGAGCCGCGATATTGGGATCTATGAAATCATGGGTGGCAAGAACCGTCGGCTGGTGGAAAAAGAAGCGGTTGGCGTTGTGGCCTGTATCACACCGTGGAATGTCCCCCTGCAGATAAACCTCGCAAAATGCGTTCCGGCACTGGCGGCAGGCTGCACAGTGATATTGAAAGCCGCTCCGGATACCCCTTGGTCTGCAACTATGTTGGGGCGCGTAGTCAAAGAACATACTGATATTCCAGCCGGTGTTTTTAATGTCATCACTTCAGAAGACCCAGCGACTGTCGGCGACCAGCTGGTAAGCGATCCTAGAGTTGATATGGTGTCCTTCACAGGTTCCACCGCCATAGGTAAACACATCATGGCCCGCGCCGCTGATACCGTTAAAAAAGTGTTTCTGGAACTTGGTGGTAAGTCAGCCAACATTATTCTCGATGATGCGGATTTGGGTTCCAGTTTGCTGAGCGCGCTGGCCGTGTGCTTCCATGCCGGTCAGGGCTGCGCCCTGAATACCCGTCTTTTGATCCCGAAAGAAAAACAGGCCGAAATCGAAGAAATGCTGAAAGGCTATTTCGGTTTTATCAGCTACGGCGATCCATCAGCAGAAGATCCTGGCGCCATTATGGGGCCGCAAGTTAGCGCTAAACAGCGTAGTCGTGTTCTGGATTACATCGAGAAAGGCAAGGCTGAGGGCGCACGCTTACTGCTTGGCGGCGGACAACCGGCTCATCTGGATAAAGGCTATTACGTCGAACCCACTGTGTTTGTCGATGTCACCAACGATATGACCATTGCACGCGAAGAAATTTTTGGCCCTGTATTGGCCGTCATCGCCTACGAAGATGAAGACGATGCCGTACGTATCGCAAACGATTCTGAATTCGGTCTTTCCGGCAGCGTCTGGTCAGCCAGCGAAGAGCGCGCTATGACTGTTGCCAGACGTATTCGCTCCGGTACAGTCAACGTCAACGGCGGCAACTTCTACTCGCCCGATGCGCCTTTTGGTGGCTACAAGCAAAGCGGCCTTGGCCGGGAAATGGGGCAGGAAGGGTTTGAAGAGTATTTAGAAACCAAAACGATCGCGATTGCGGTTAATTAATTGCTGTGAATGTAGGGTCGAATGAATTCGATCCTACAGAGTTGAATTAACAAGGATAAACCAATGAAAAATGTATTGGGCTACGAAGGTCAAAATGTTGTTATCACTGGCGCCGCTTCCGGTATGGGTCAGGCTGCTGCACAGCTGCTTGTTGATCTGGGTGCCAATGTCTACGCACTGGATATTGCAGAGGTCTCTACGCCAGTCACCACTGCAATTAAAGTGGATATGAAAGACAGGGAGTCCATTGATGCGGCAGTCGCTGAATTACCGCAGCAGGTTTACGCTCTGTTTAATTGTGCTGGCGTACCCTGTCCTCCGTTTGCGCCTTCAGACACGCTACTGATTAATTTCTGTGGCCTGCGTCATCTCACCGAATCTCTGGTGCCTCGTATATCAGAGGGTGGCGCTATTGCGTCCATCGCCTCTACTGCAGGTATGGGATGGAAACACAGCCAGGAGCAGATCAATGAATTTCTGGCGCTGGATAATGATTTTGAGGCTTCAGCTGAATGGCTTAACAGCCAGTTGCAGCAGGAGGCCATTGCAGACCCTTACGGTTTCTCCAAGCAGTGCATTATTTTTTACACCACGAGCATGGCAAGAGAGTTGGCTCAGAAAGGTATTCGCATTAACTGCATCGCTCCATCACCAACGGATAGTGGCTTTATGGAAAAACTAACAGGTGAAGGCCAAGTACCCCAAGATATGGTCGCCATGTTCCTGCCATCCAATGGTCGCTACGCTACGGGCGCAGAAATGGGTGAACCCTTAGTTCTACTCAACAGCAAACTCGCCAGCTTTGTCAGCGGCAACAACCTGCCTGTGGACTTTGGTTATTGTGCCGAAGTGGTTATTGGGCAAAGAGACGACATGCTCGGCATTTGCTGAGCTTGAGAGTGAACAATAAACCGGCACCGCCTCATAATATGTGAGGCGCGTGCTGGGTTAATAATAAAATTAGGGGCTGAAGTAGCTAAGAACTGGTTCAGCCCCTAATTAAAAGTATGAAAAAGGAAGAAATAATGGCTCAGTTTACCCAAGAGCAACTGCGTCAGCGGGCGGACCAGTTAATTGCCTATCACGCTGAAGCTGATGAAAAAAACGAATGGACTTTCTTTGTTGATGAAATGTACGCAAAGAATTGTATCTACATCTGTGAATACGGTGGCACCATGCTGGTAAAAGCTGAAGGCATCGACGAGATCAAAGCCACCCACTATGGTCGGGATATGCAACATGGCTGGGAAGACTGGACCTTCCCTTATATGGATGTCTATGTGGGTAGTGATAATCGCTTGGTCACTCACTGGATGAATAGGGGGCCGGGTCGCAAAGCTGATGGCTCCTACAATGAGACACATGGGATGTCGTTCCTAACCTTTGATGATGACCTGAAAATCTGTAACCAGCTCGATATATTTGATATGGCTCACCAAATGAAACTATGTGATGACCTGGAAAAACAGGGACTTTTATCACCTGAACTCAAGGGAAACTGGGTTATTCCAATGAAGCAAAAGCTCATTGATATGTTGAGTAAATAAAGAAATATCTACATAAATATGGCTGCTGGTCAGTACTTGTTGGTGAGAAATAACAAATGG
>JAUVQU010000175.1 GCA_030597965.1 Cellvibrionaceae bacterium | reverse complement strand
TGGGTGGTGATGGTCAGGGTGATTCCGACGATCACGAAGGTGTCGGAGTTTCAGTTGATGATACAGGTGTGCTCAGGGATGCTGAAATTAAAAACGAGCCAGTACCCTCTAATTTACGTCAGTCATGGCGAGAGATAAAAATTGATTGGGATATAGGGTTATAAACTTTTCAGGAAAGTTATCATGAAAAATGTACGCCAGTCAGGCTTTACGTTAATTGAGTTGATGATTGTTATTTCTATTGTCGCGCTTCTGGCGATGGTGGCTCTGCCAACTTATCAGGAGAGTATCACCAAGTCCCGGCGAACAGATGCCAAAGCTGCATTGTCAGCCGCGACACTCAACCAAGAAAAATATTTTTTCCAGTTCAATGGCTATACCAGCAGTGTTAATGATATTGGTGGTGATAGTGACCAATTACTATCGCCCGAGGGTTTCTATTCGGTTTCGTTAAGCAATAATGTTGGTACAGGCACCTGTGTTGGTGGCGACACGGTGAGGTATAACTGTTACACCCTGACAGCAACTCCTGTGGCTGGCGGGGCTCAGGCTGATGATGATAAATGCACCAGTTTTGCTATTGCTCACAGGGGTGCTAAAACCGCAACAGGTAGCGAAGCAGATTACTGCTGGTGAATCTGCTTTTTAGAGCAGCTGACGGTCGAGCTGCCTTTGGCTTTACTGTATCCCCCTGTTAGGTAAGGCCTTCCAGATAGGCTCCAGGTGATTTTACGATCGCTCGAAAGGTTTGACACTTTGTCACAGTAAAGAAAACTTCCGCCAAGGGAAGCTCGTCCAGTTTCAGTAATCAGCGCGTAGCTCTTACCAAAACTGATTCTGGACTCTATGACCCCGTTTTTTATATCAATACTATGGTGATGGATAAGTTCTCCATCGTTGACGATTTTGTCTTTGTTTTTATCCTCAAAAATCAACAGCGCTGCTGTCCACCGTTTGGCACAGGTTAATCCGTTGTTAGTGCCACAGATCAGTAGAGTTTTTGAGCGCCGGATAGATTCGGATCTTGCGTATGCCCACGCGCGATAAATACCCTCAATTGCTGCATCGGCTTCACTTTTTTTTAGTGTTGAATGTATGGGGATTAACCCGAAAAGCAATAGTACTGTCAGAATAGAAAGAGTCGTCAATAGTTCGAGGAGCGTGTGCCCCCTATGGTAGCTGTCCATAATCTCATCCTTGAGTTGGTATGCTCGCTGGCTTCCTGCCGGCGCTTGTTCTGTATCATAAGTCAGTTGTGACTGATTGGCTCATCCAAACCTAATTTTTAAATTCTGTACCTAAAAGAGCGAAAAGACAGCCCCAGGAGTTTGGCCGCCGCTGTTTTATTCCAGCGTGCTTTTTCCAGGGTCTTGATGATGATGTCACGCTCTATATCTTCCAGGTAATCATCCAGTGATTCTACATCTTCGAGCGTGTTGTGATTTCTAAGTGTCAGATCTTTTACTTCGTGTGGAAGCTGTAAATCTTCCAGTTGGATGATGTTTTCATCACATAAAGTGAAGGCCCGCTCTAAGATGTTTTCAAGTTCACGAACATTGCCGGGAAACGAGTAGCTCATCAAGCTGCTGAGTGCGTGACCGGAAAGATTGGGAGGTTTAACATCGATGTTTTTTGAAAATTTATTGATGAAATATTGAGTAAGTAGGGGGATATCCTCTTTATGTTCCCTAAGTGGAGGCGTGTCTATTTGAATGACGTTAATCCGATAGAATAAATCACTTCGAAATTTTTCCAGGGTGATTTCTTGATTTAGATTTTTATGAGTTGCACTCAATATACGTATATCTACACTTATTTCGTGCTCGCTGCCTATGGGCCTTATTGCTTTTTCTTGAATGGCGCGTAACAATTTAACTTGCATATCCAAGGGTAGGTCTGCGACTTCATCAAGAAAAAGAGTGCCACCCTCTGCCGCCTGGAATAAGCCGATTTTATCCGCGTGCGCACCCGTAAAACTGCCTTTTTTGTGGCCGAAGAATTCACTTTCCATGAGTTCTCTAGGAATGGCGCCGCAATTGACAGGGATGAATGGGCCACCTCTGCGTCCCCCCTGATAATGAATGGCTCTTGCAGCGACTTCTTTGCCTGTGCCTGATTCGCCATTGATAAATACGGGTGCTTGACTGCGTGCTACTTTAGCAATTGTGTTGCGGAGACTGACGATATTTTCAGCTTCCCCAAGCATGACCGGGCTTTGATCTTGCTGGGGCTTTGCTTCCTGCAGGGAAAGGGCGGTATTAATCAGTTTTCTAAGGCTGGAAAGATTTACCGGCTTAGAAATAAAGTCGAATGCGCCGGCTTTCATGGCTGAGATAGCAATATCCATATTGCCGTGTGCAGTGAAAACTGCGACAGGTGTCTGGCTATATTCTTTTTGAATGTGTGAAACCAGTTCAATTCCATCTCCATCGGGGAGGCGTAAGTCGGTTAGGCACAGATGATAATTATTGTTGGCTAGAAATTTTCGCGCTTGTTTTATGTTGGCGGCACTGTCGCAATTAATTCCCATACGAGAGAGCGTTATCTCAAGTAGTTCGCGGATATCGGGTTCATCGTCCACGATCAATGCATGTGTTAGCTCGGTGTTGTTTTCTATATTCATTGGCGATTAAAATAGTTGATTGATGTGTGCAAAGGTAACCCTAAAACAGCTTTTGCCATTAGTGGGATTACTATAACTTAAGGTGGCGTTGTTCGCTTCACACAATTGCTTTGATAGGTAAAGGCCTAGCCCGGAACCCGTTGCTTCGGTGGTGAAAAAAGGCTCGAAAATGTTATTTAAATCTTCGGTGCAGATGCCATCGCCGCTGTCTATGATGTCAATGAAGGGCCTTGCCTGCTTGTCTTGTCCGAAACTGATCGTTAATTCTTTTTCTTCTGATAGCTCACTATAACGCAGGCCGTTATTGACAAGATTATTCATGACTTGATTTAAGTGACTGCTGTCAGATCGTGCTTCCACATTAGTTTCGTTTCCGCTTAATGTTATGTTTACTTCCGTGGTATTGATTCGTTGGCAGTCGCTGACAAAAGTTGATAACCAGTTATTTAAAGAAATAATTTCCTGTTCTGTTGATCCTCGGCGAGACAGTTGAAGAATATTTTCAATAATTTGATTAACCCGCTTGGCGTTATTGTCGATAATTTCTGTAAACCGCCGATCATTTTTGTGTAAGTCTGGTGATTCGGTCAACAGTTCTCCCGCGTGACTGATGGCGCTGAGGGGATTGCGGATTTCATGGGCGATACTTGCGGTGAGGCGGCCCAGCGAAGCAAGCTTTAACTGTTGCGCTTCATGCTTAATCGTCTGGTTGTCCTCAACAAAAATCAAAATATTGGACGAAGTTTGTGCGTCTAATTTCGTAAAACTGATTCGTATGTCCTGATCATTTGCCAAGGTGATGGTGGCGGGTTTTTTGTGTTTTGTTTTTTCCCAAATATGTAAATGCTCTTCCAGTTCAGGGATATCTGCGATGCTTTTTGGTAGCGAGCCTGAAGTAGTTCTCAATAGCTCTTTAGCTGATTGACTGAATAGTTCGATCTGGCCATAAGGGTTGATGGCAATAACCCCGGTTTTCATTCTCTCAACGATCGATTGAGCGAGCCTTTGCAGATGGGAGGCATGAGCTGCCTGGTTTTCAGCTTCGGCGGTACTGCTTCTGATCCTTTCACTTAAATAATTAATGGCTAAGCTGGTGAAAAATAACATGAAGCCAAGGCTGCCAGCTGTGATTAATTGCTGGCTGCTGGCGTTGGGGTGTCCCATATTACTAATAGTTTCTGCAATCACTAATATTGTGGCAAGTGCGGCCAGGGCGCTACTGAGTTGTTTTGTTAAGAATATGCCTCCAGCGGCAACGCAGGCCAACAGTAAAAAACCTAAGCCGCTGCTGACCCCACCACTGGAGTGGATCATGATGGTAATGGCGAGGATATCGATAAATAGGATAGAAAATATTTGTTCTGACGAGGGGGGCTGTGGATTTCTCAGTACAAATAACAGTGTGATGATGCACAGGCCTAAGTATAGGAAGGTAGTGTGTGCGAATAACTGGCTTTCACTGCTGCCGAGTACCTGATCGGCAAAGGGCCAATAGAACATGGCCATTATGATGCTGCTTAATAAGCACCGATAATATGCATAGACCTTAAGCAGTTGATAATTGTTATGAGGGGCTTGGGCCATCGTTGAATTTATTCTCTTTGGTTGTGATTTGGCTTTGCTTAAAGTGGCGGTTTATCCGAAAATAGCCGCCCTTGATTTATACCTCATGAGACCTTTGCAAGGAAGATGATTTCGCTTTCAGGCAAGGCAAAAACGCACGGAATGAGGGAGTTTATATGTATAAATGACCGATTGAGTACGTTTTTAACGTGGAATGAAAGTGAAATGGCTTTCGTGTAAAGGCCTCACTATATTATTGGAGCACATTTAAGTGGCTCCGTACTCCCCCAGATAAAATTCTGTGAGGGAAGTATCAGAGAAACCTATTGGAGTAATTAACATGCCAACCCTAAAGATTGTCATGGCTCAGGTAAACCCTTTAGTTGGTGATATTCCCGGGAATACACGACGAGTTATCGAGACTGTTCGTCAGGCGGAGTCGGAACATGCTGCTGATTTGGTGGTGTTTCCAGAATTAACCCTCACTGGCTATCCACCAGAGGATTTGTTGCTCCGTGATAGTTTAAAGATTCGTATTGATCGAGCTTTGGTGGAGGTCCAAGAAGCTGGGTTAAAAGCCGCTGTGGCTCTGGGTTACCCCCGCAAGGTAGCCGGTCGTGTGTTTAATATGGCCGGAGTCATCTGTGATGGTGAGCTGATTGGTGAATATGCTAAGCAATACCTGCCGAATTATCGCGTGTTTGATGAGAAGCGCTATTTTGTTGCCGGTGATGCACCTTGCGTACTGACCATAGGTGGGGTGAGGGTGGCCTTGACCATTTGTGAAGATATTTGGCAGTACCAGCCTATGCATCAAGCGCAGCAGGCAGGCGCTCAATTGATGTTGAACTTGAACGCTTCTCCGTTCCATATCAATAAAGGACAGGAGCGTCGCCAACTGCTGCGTGAACGCGCTCAGGAAGGTCAGATGCCGATAATCTACGTAAACCAAGTGGGTGGTCAGGATGAGCTGGTCTTTGATGGCGG
>JAUVQU010000224.1 GCA_030597965.1 Cellvibrionaceae bacterium | reverse complement strand
TGGTTGGCGGAATCATGAAGGTTTGCAAGCTGTTGAATGATCCGAAATTACAGTGAGTATTGCAGAAGCGAAAGGTTCAGCAAAAAGTTCTGCGGGCGGTATCGATAAAGGACTTGCTGGAAAGGCTCACCGAGTAGTGGTTGTTCAACTGGTGGTGTCCATAGTCATCGCGGTTGCGGTTTTTGGTTTTAATGTTGAAGGGGTTGGTTTAGAAGGGAGTTTGTGGAAAGCGCTGTCGGCCGGTTACGGAGGCCTGTCCAGCGTGGTACTCGCCCTGATATCAATCGGGGGCTTCAAGCGCGCCAATGCGCTCGCGCTGAGTGATCCCAAGCAGAGTATGATGATTTTATACATCGGTGCCGTGGTCAGGTTTGCGGCAGTGATTGTGTTGCTAGGTGTTGGGCTAGGGTTGTTGAAGCTCGATGCGATGGCCGTTTTTATCGGCTTCGCCCTGGCACAAGCCAGTTATTTGATGAGTGTGCGTGACCGGAAAGCGGCACGTAGCTCGGATTAAAAACGTTAAGGGGATAAAGTCTTGAGTCAAGCAGCAGAAGGTTCAAGCGGTGGCGGCACCGTTGAGTATATCCAGCATCATTTAACCAACCTGCATGTCGGTGAAGGGTTCATGACCTGGAACATCGACTCCATTGTTATCTCGGTGTTGCTCGGCATTCTGTTTGTGACCGTTGGCGCACGCGTTGCTAAAAACGCTACCGATGGCGTGCCAGGTGGGTTTCAGAATTTTGTTGAATCCATTCTTGAGTTTGTGCAGACCCAGGTAAAAGATTCCTTTCCTGGTCATCACCCGTTAATTGCCCCAATGGCTCTGACCATTTTTGTCTGGGTCTGGCTAATGAATTTCATGGATTTGATTCCAGTGGATTTGCTGCCCTTGATCGGTAGTTGGGTTGGTATTCCCTATCTCAAGGTTGTGCCGACCACCGACTTAAGCGTACCGATGGCCATGGCATTAGTGGTGTTTATTGTGTCGCTGTACTTTAACCTGAAGGTTAAAGGCCCGGTAGGCTATCTGAAGATGTTCCTGTTTCATCCTTTTGGTAAGGCTGCGGTGCCTGCCAATATTTTGATGACGGCCATCGAAGAATTGGCCAAGCCACTGAGTCTCGGTTTGCGTTTGTTTGGCAACATGTTTGCTGGTGAGTTGGTGTTCCTGTTGATTGCCTTATTGGCCGGTGCCGCCACTCTTGGTGCAGGCAAGCTGATCTGGTTCCCGCTGCAAGTGGTTTTGGATCTGGGTTGGTTGTTATTCCATATCCTGGTTATTACCTTGCAGGCCTTTATCTTCATGGTGCTGACTATCGTGTACCTGGGGATGGCGCATACATCGGATCACTAAATTTTGAGCCGCTGATTTATTGAAGCACAAAAGTAATTTGTATTAATTTTTTTATTAATTTTTATTTTTTAAGTTAAGGAGAGTAGCAATGACACCAGATATGATCGCGATGATTTACTCATACACTGCTGTTGGTGTAGGGGTGATTCTAGCTGCCGCTGGTTTGGGTTCTGCCATTGGTTGGGGCCTGATCTGTGCCAAAACTCTGGAAGGCATCGCACGCCAACCAGAAATGCGTCCAGCACTGATGACCAACATGTTTATCTTCGCTGGTCTGATGGAATCTTTTCCTTTCATCATTTTGGCCTTCGCTATGTGGTTCCTGTTCGCAAACCCCTTCGTTGGCGCTCTTGCTGCCGCAATCGGCGCGCTTTAATCGCAGCTAGTTGAAAGTAAGGCCAGATCCTGGAAATAACTTTGGAAATGGTCTGTCTTGTTAATTAGATAGCGATAAGCCGGGAGGAGAAAACAGTGAATATTACAGTAACCCTATTTGCGCAGATGATTGCGTTTGCTTTGTTGATCTGGTTTGTCAATAAGGTCATGTGGGGCCCTCTGTCCGGGATCATGGAAGCGCGCCAAAAGCGTATAGCCGATGGTCTCGCGGCCGCTGAAAAAGGCAAGCATGAACAAGTGCTTGCTGAAAAGCGTGCCATTGAGGTGCTCAAAGAGGCAAAAGGTCAAGCGGCTGAAGTTGTCGCGCAGGGTCAAAAACGTGCTTCAGAGATCGTTGAGGAAGCCAAGGCAACAGCGCACACCGAAGGTGATCGCATAGTAGCTGCGGCCAATGCTGAGATCGAGCGTGAAGTGAATCAAGCTAAAGAAGCCCTTCGTGCCCAGGTGGCAGTACTTGCCGTGATGGGTGCAGAGAAGGTGCTGAAGCGCGAAATTGATGCTAAGGCCCACGAAGCTCTGTTGAGCGATGTGGCTGCACAGATCTAAGGTACAGCAGGTACCTTGGTTTATTAGGAAAATATAATGGCTGAGAAATCCACAATTGCCCGTCCTTATGCTGAAGCTGTATTTCAGTTGGCGCAGGCTAATGGCCAGCTAAAAGAGTGGTCTGGCATGTTGCAGGCCATCGCTTTAATTGCCGGCGCTGCTGAAATGCAAAGTGTGCTGGGTAATACCAGCGTCAGCAAATCCCAGGTTGCGGGTTTGGTGATCGACGTAGCAGGTTTTAGTGCTAAAAACGCATTAGCTGAGTTGGGCAGTAATTTTGTTAAGTTGCTAGCTGAGAATCGTCGCTTAACCGTGATGACAGATATAGCTGCGCAGTATGAAGCACTGAAGGCCGAGGCGGAAAAGACCGTCGAAGCCGAAGTGGTTGCTGCCAGCGAAATCAGTTCGGCACAACAAGCAGATATTGCCGCAAAGCTGAAGGCGCGTTTGGGATGCGAAGTGAGCCTAAAGTGCTCTGTCGACGAATCCCTAATGGGCGGCGCTATTATCAAGGCTGGTGACATGGTGATTGATGGCTCGGTGAGCGGTCAACTTAACAAACTTTCCGTAGAACTGGCGGGTTAACGCGAGCTATTACAGCATCCGCGTACTGCCAATAGAGGAATAACAAAAATGCAATTAAATCCGTCTGAAATCAGTGAGCTGATTAAAAAACGAATCGAGAGTTTTGACGTTGCCACCGAGGCACGCAATGAAGGCACCGTGGTGAGTATCACCGATGGTATCGTGCGTATCCACGGTTTATCTGACGTCATGTTGGGAGAGATGGTCGAGTTCCCTGGCAACACCTTTGGTATGGCGCTGAACCTGGAACAAGATTCCGTAGGTGCTGTGGTATTGGGTGCTTATGAACATCTGACCGAAGGCGACAAAGTTAAATGTACCGGTCGTATTCTGGAAGTGCCAGTAGGTCCGGGGCTGTTAGGGCGCGTTGTTGATTCACTGGGTAATCCCATTGATGGCAAAGGTCCTATTGAGGCCGCAAGCCAAGAGCCTATCGAAAAAGTAGCACCGGGCGTCATTGAACGTAAGTCTGTTGACCAACCGGTTCAAACAGGCCTGAAAGCTATCGATGCGATGGTGCCAGTAGGACGTGGTCAGCGTGAGTTGATTATCGGTGACCGTCAAACAGGTAAAACTGCGGTGGCTATTGATGCCATTATCAACCAGAAAGGCACGGGCGTTAAGTGTGTCTATGTGGCTATTGGTCAGAAGGCCTCCTCGGTTGCTGCCGTAGTACGTAAACTGGAAGAGCACGACGCATTGGCGCACACTATTATCGTGGCCGCTTCTGCTTCTGATCCTGCAGCCATGCAGTACATCGCGCCTTATGCCGGTTGTACCATGGGTGAGTACTACCGCGATCGTGGCGAAGATGCACTGATTGTTTATGATGATTTAACCAAGCAAGCCTGGGCCTATCGTCAGGTTTCTCTGCTGCTACGTCGTCCACCGGGTCGTGAAGCCTATCCGGGCGATGTGTTCTATTTGCATTCCCGTTTGCTGGAACGCGCTTCGCGGATCAATGCGAAAGAAGTTGAACGTCTCACCAATGGTGAAGTGAAAGGTCAGACAGGTTCTTTGACTGCGCTGCCCATCATTGAAACCCAGGCAGGTGACGTGTCGGCATTCGT
>JAUVQU010000056.1 GCA_030597965.1 Cellvibrionaceae bacterium | reverse complement strand
TAAAAACTAGGATGTTCTTATGATTCGATTCTCTAATAAAGTGGCGCTGGTTACTGGTGCCGCCTCCGGTATTGGCCAGGCCACTGCCATTCAACTCGCTGCCGAAGGCGCAAACGTGATACTGGCAGATATCAATGAAGATGGCCTGAAAGAAACACAGAATGAAATTACCGAGACAGGCGGCGTCTCCCAATACCGAATAACCGACGTCGGTAAACGCTCAGATTGTCGGGCACTGGTGGAATCAACCATAGAAGCCTTCGGGCAACTAGATGTGCTCTGCAATATTGCCGGTATAGCTTTCTCAAAACACCTCGAAGACGTTAGCGAAGCTGACTGGGAACGCATGGTTGATATTAACCTCAACGGCGTATTCCACCTGTGCCAACTGGCCATGCCGCACCTGCTGGAGACCAAAGGAAACATCATCAACATGTCGTCTACCGCGGGTATTGATGGACAGATATACAACAGCGCCTACTGTGCTACAAAAGGTGCAGTACTCCTGCTGACCAAATCACTGGCCATTGAATTTGCCAGCAAAGGTGTACGGGTTAATGCCATCTGCCCCGGTCAGGTCAATACGCCACTGGTCGCCAATTTCACCATGCCCGAAAACGCCGACATGGTTCAATTTTTGAAGATGGCTCCACTGTTGGATGTCGCTGAAGCACCCGAGATTGCCAACACCATCTGTTTTCTCGCTTCAAATGAAGCCAGATATATCACTGGTATTGGCCTGCCTATTGATGGAGGACAGACGATTGGGTAGCGATGTGATATGTGCGGGGTGAGATAGTACGCCCTACGCCTACAAATAAAAAAGCCGTATTCAAATGAATACGGCTTTTTACGCCTTCCATCTCCCGTTTAACGTCTCACGCCAATCAAAAGAACAAACCCAGCGTTGGGTAATCGATATCCCCATAATCCAAAATGATCTCTCGATGTGCGATTTGATAGCCGCCTTCAATTTTCTTTAGCTTGTCTCGTCGCTGTCCACTGTAGAGAAAATTTCTGCTGCCTGGGCGAGCGTAATTCATATGGAAATTACTGTAGATCGTCAGGTTGTCACCGTCCTGCTCCATAACTTCCACATTACCCACCATTCTCCGAGTACGTGCTGGCGGATTTTCAGACCAGGAGTTCATTTTAAAGGCTCGCTCTACACGCATCATTATAATGGCAATGCCCTCTTCGCGAATTGGACAACCATCCGAATCCACACCTTCCAGTTCGCGCTCAACGCTGATCATTTCCTCTTTACCGCGATCACGGTTATTCACCATAGTATTGACGCGGGAAGGGATAATATAGGCTATATCCTGTGTCAAAAGAGCCATCCATTGCTGGTACTGACGACCATCCAGCATGCGCGCCTCACGGTAATAAAACTGTTCTATATCGTGCTGTAATTCAGGTGTTACTACTGGCTGATTCATCATTCCTCCTCCACCGCTTGCAGGGCATCACGCCAGCGCTCAAAAAATCCTCGTGCGTAGTGTTCGTTAGCTGTTACATCGACCATACCGGGCAAATCCGGATGGGACTTCTCTTCACCCAAACCCAGTCCGTAAAAATACTTTCTATCATCGGCAAAATCGAAGTTAGAACCGTGGAATTGCTGCATCCATACTTCTGAGTCTTCCTGTTCCAAAACACCGCCAGGACCAAAAAAAGTGGCGTAGTTATTACGTAATGTTTTTTTAACATTTTCAGGTGCATCAGCAGGCACTACCGACCATGACCAATACTCAACCTTACCCGGCCCACGCGGATGCGAGACCTTAAATGATGCATTAGACCAAAGGAAAGAAAGGTTAGGGTAAACACCATAGGTAAGACCCTTCATATTCGCCCGGACCGGCCCAACACGCTCAACCGCTTTCTCGTGTGTGTCAAACAGATATTGGTGTACTTCCGGCGGCGCCATCATGACATTGGGTGACTCCATCCCCCACGCCACCAAACCGGGATGCGTATCCTCTGGCATCATGCGGAAGGTAGCACCATGACCCGGTGTCGTTACGGCGCTAAGGCCGTGATCAATAATTTCCTGATTGGCCTCTGGAGTAACAATCGAGGCATGCAGAAATGGCCCGTGATTCACATCACCCAACTGGTTTTCCATAGGTAATTTCCAGTTGGCATCAATAACCCAGCGGTGTGGCGCACCAACAAATTCAATGCCACCTTCGAAGCGGTCAATAAACGCCCCAAGATAAAACTTCATGTCGCCCAGATAATCATCCAGAGATTCAATATTTTCGTCAAAACTGCCGAAATAAAAACCTTTCCAACTTTCCAGACGCGGAACAGGCTTAAGGCCCAACTGACTCTTGTCGGGTTTGCACTGTAATTCCCGTTCTTGCGGAATAGTGGCCAGCTCCCCCTCAACGGTGAAAGACCAATTGTGATACGGGCAGACAAAACGCTTGGCGTTACCGTGATCGGCACGACAAACGGGCACACCACGGTGACTGCAACTATTGATGTTGGCGTACACTTTGTCATCACTGCCGCGCGCCAAAATGATAGGCGTCTCACACATATAGGCCTGAACAAAATCACCCGGGTTTTTAATTTGGCTCTCATGGCCAAGGAACAGCCAGGATTTACCAAAAATTCCTTTTTTCTCTAACTCGTAGATATGCTCATCAGACCAAGCCTTACGACCGATCAGAGTCGCATCTTCATTGACCAGATCTTTTACTTTAATTGTCACGCTTTGTGTCCCCTTAAAAATACAGCTCGGTTACATCAATGCGACCGACTGGAAAAATCAGGCAAAAGTTATCAATCGTTAACTTTAAATGCAATACTTACCGTTCACTTCAGCGCAATAGCTATCGAAAGCCGTACTTTTGATAACTTAATTTTGTAATAAAACGTCGATCAAAGGACAAAACGTGGACAGCTCTGCCGACAGCACCCCCAAGAAAACAAAAGGGAAACTCACCGCCGAGCGCATCATGAACGCCGCCGAAGTACTTTTTGCCTCCAAGGGTTACAAGGGCACGTCACTACGCGAGATCGCGCAAGCTGCACACATTCAGCAACCCGGAATCTACAAGCACTTTGACAGTAAACGAGACTTATACAGCTCTGTGCTTGATCGAGGTCTCAGCCCTATGATTGAGGCCATGCGAGAACGCACAACCAACAGCGACTCTGCTTCAGGCTATGCGGCCCTCTGGGAAAAGATCACTGATTTGCTGGCAGAACACCCTTCAATGGCATCACTGTTCCAGCAGGCTCTGCACGCAGGAGGAGACGACGACAATCTACTGATTCATGACTGGCTACAACGGCTTTTCACTCAAGGTCAAAATACCATTACCGCCTTAGGGATTGATGAGAACATGGAGCCGGAAGAACAAGCCATACACCTTATAGCCACCTTCAACCTGGTCACCGGCTATTTTTTATCTCAACAAATATACGACACTCTGGCCACAGGCAAATTGACAGATCCAGACAACATTGCTCGACAAAAGAAATTAATGCGGCGTATCGCCACAGCCCTTCAAGACACATAAAATCGCAAGCAATAAAAAAGCGCCCCAAGCGCTTTTTTATTTTGTTACTTGTACTTTATTTTACTTCTGCGCCCGGGCAAATTTAGCCAGCGAATCGCTGATGCCACCCAGCCCCGCGTGGCTCCAGGCACCATCAACTGGAATGACGGTACCGGACACATAGCTGGCCAAATCAGAACCCAGGAACATGCAGATATTGGCAATATCTGATTTTTGCCCTAATCGCTGTAGCGGCACTGATTTTCTGGTCATCTCACGCAACTCTTCCGTACCCGCCAGACGCTCCATCCCCTCGGTCCCATCAATCGGACCAGGCACTACAGAATTGATGCGTACACCTTCTTCACCCCACTCCATAGACAGAGTTCGCGTGATCATATCAACACCCGCCTTAGCCGCACACACGTGGGATTGTGCCTGCATAGGAATCCACGCCTGAGGCGCGGATATATTAATAATGCTGGCGCCAGGACGCTTTAACAACGGATAGGCCGCATTCATCACATGGAAGGTACCCATGAGATCAATATCAATCACCGACTTAAACGCATTCGCCGACATGTCCGCAGCCAATGCTGGAAAGTTACCCGCCGCACCGGACACCAGTACATCAAAGTCGCCAAAGGCCTGATGCACCTGTTCCAATCCTGCACGCACTGAATCTATATCACGCACATCACAAGTGAAGCCCATGGCCTCCGCAGCACCGGCGGCTTTGAGTGCGGCCACTGTGTCATCTACCTTGTCCTGACGACGGCTGGCCACGGCCACTTTGGCACCATGCGCGGCAAATTGTTCTGCAACACCGCGGTTAATGCCACTGGTACCGCCCACTACTACAACGGCTTTACCCGCAAAATCCATCACCAAACTCATGGCTTGCTCCTTAAATTATTGTTCAATTATTTACTGTCAGACTTAATTTTTTTTTGAAAAATCCGGGGCTCTTTTTTCTATAAAAGCGGTGACCGCTTCTTTGAACTCTGGGCCCAGTAATGCTTCGTTAAAATGCTTCAACTCTTCCACCACAATGTCATGGGTGCGTGCAGCCGTCGGCTCGGTCATTAACTTTTTATTCAACAATGTTGAGGCCGGTGGCATTTTTGCCAGCTTTTCGGCACGTTTGATCGAATGTGCCACCGCATCATCAACCACATCCGTGACAATTCCCAACTCTTTTGCCTTGACGCCATTGAATGGCTCTGCCATCAGAATCAACTCCATAGCCTGAGCCCTGCCCATGATGCGGGACAACAATAGACTGGAGCCGAACTCCAAACACAAACCCAGCTTATTAAACGGTAATGACAAGGTAGCATCGGCCTCGGCGTATACCATGTCACAGTGCAGCAGCGTGGTCGTACCTATGCCAATCGCAAAACCTGTTACAGCGGCAACAAGTGGTTTTTTCAGGTCTTTCAAAGTCTGGATATAACGGTAAGTTGGCGTGTTTTTTACTACCTGCATACCTTCGGCAAAATCGGACAGGTCATTGCCACTGGTAAAATTACCGCCGACACCGCTCAGCAGAATGACACGAATATCGTCATCACTCTCAGCAGAGTCCAATGCCTCACAAATCTGGGTATACATATCACGGCGCAGCGAGTTTTTTGATTCTGGGCGATTAATCTGGATATGACAGACTCCCCCCTGATAGCTCACTAATATATCTTGCCCTGCCATAGCTTCTACTCTTACAAACTGATTCATTATTATTTTCGGCCCCTGGGTAACCGTAGTATTCACAAAAGCCCGTGATCTTAGCGAAAAAAGCCTGAGGGAATCTAGGCATAACCAACCGTTTTACATGACCTATTCAACGCTAAAAGCTGTGCCGTAAAGCTATTCATCATGAATTTTTAAAACACGCCTTATGCTGGAGACAACAGTCGTCGCCAGCATGGCGCCCAAAAAGGCCAAAAAGATGTCCTTTTGAGCATCCCATATATCGCCCTGTGTACCGAGGAAAGTGACACCCTGCTCAGTGAAAAACAGGTCGGCCACAGCCCACTCAATAATTTCATACAGAGCCCCGATCGACAGGGTAATCTCTATCGGCAAAACCCAGGCCAACCGCCGGGAGAAACAGAACCATTTCAGAAACATCTCTCGCATGGGGTAAGCCAGCAGGAACCCAAAGCTGAAATGCACGATACGATCATAGTGGTTACGAGACAGGTTAAGAGCATCCTGAAGCCAGTAACCAAAGGGGTTCTCAGCGTATGTATGTTTCGAGCCGTAGACATGCAGACAGAGGAAAAGGCAAATCAACAGGTAGGAAAGATCACTGAATTGATACTTCCGATAAGAACCGACAAGGAAAGCCAGACTCAGAAACGTCAGGGCGTTCTCAAGCCACCAGTTTGAGATGTCCGAAGTCCCTATCAGCGAATTCAGCCAAACACCAACAAACAGCACAATAAAAGTCATAAGCCAGCAGGTGGATTTCAAAGGTTCGCGGTGAGGGCTAATGGCGTAAGTGAACGGCATGATCATTCTCGTCTCCTTTTATGACACCCATTATCACAAAGGAACGCAGATAATCACAACCTGTGTGAAGCGATCAAAATATAAGCAACTATTCAGGGCTTTCCCTTGCAACCCAGCGCCAGCAGGCTACAATCGCGTACCTCAAAATCGGGCAACACAACCACTATTGATCAACCAATTGTAGAAGCGCCATGAATATCCGCGAATCCCTGAGCCAACACGTCCAAAATGCCATGCAAAAAGCGGGCATCCCCGCCAAATATGGCGCCGCGCTGGCCCCCTCCAAAAAAGCAGGCTTTGGTGATTACCAAGCCAATGGCGCCATGGCGGCCGCCAAGGCAATGAAAACCAACCCTCGTGAACTGGCCCAACAGATTGTGGATCAGTTAGACCTGGACGGCATTGCCGAGAAGATTGAAATCGCCGGCCCCGGGTTCATCAATATTCACTTGAGCCCAGCCTGGTTAGCACAACAAACCACCGAAGCGCTCAGCGATTCACGCCTCGGGTTCAATAAAGCCGATAAAGCTCAAACCGTTGTGGTGGATTATTCCTCCCCCAACCTGGCCAAAGAGATGCACGTTGGTCACCTGCGCTCGTCCATTATCGGCGACGCTTTGGTGCGCACCTTGGAATTCCAAGGTCACAAGGTGATCCGTCAAAATCACGTGGGCGATTGGGGCACACAGTTCGGCATGCTGATTGCCGAATTAGAAGACCAACTCAAAGACGGTGATGTGGCTGAATTTGCACTCAAAGATCTGGAAGGCTTTTACCAACAATCTAAAAAGCATTTTGACGCCGACGAAGATTTCGCCCAGCGCTCTCGTGACTACGTGGTGAAATTACAATCGGGCGATGAACGTGTACTCGAACTTTGGGCACAGTTTAAAAAAGTATCGCTCAAGCACAGCAAAGATATTTACGAGCAGCTAAATGTCACCTTGACAGAAGCAGACGTACGCGGTGAAAGCGCCTACAACGACGACCTGCCTAATGTGCTTAAGGATTTAAAAGCCCTCGGCCTCGCCGTAGAAAGTGAAGGCGCTCAAGTGGTCTTCCTCGAAGAGCTAGCTGACAAAGAAGGCAATCCCAGCCCGGTCATCATTCAAAAACAAGGTGGCGGTTTTCTTTACGCCACCAGCGATCTGGCCGCGCTGCGCTACCGCGCCAGCCTCAGCGCCGATCGTGTTATGTATTTTATTGATGCTCGCCAATCACTGCACATGAACCAAGTGTTCACTTTGGCACGCAAAGCAAAATTTGTACCCGAAAACATCAGCCTGGAACACCACGCCTTTGGCACCATGATGGGCTCCGACGGCAAACCGTTCAAAACCCGCAGTGGCGGCACAGTGAAACTGGCCGAACTGTTAGACGAGGCGGTGGAACGTGCTGCGACACTGATCGCCGAGAAAGACCCGGACTTAACCGAAGAAGAACGTGTAGAAGTTGCCACAAAAGTTGGAATCGGTGCGGTTAAATACGCAGACCTCTCGAAAACACGCACCAACGATTACATCTTTAACTGGGACTCAATGCTGAGCTTTGAAGGCAATACCGCGCCGTATCTGCAATACGCCTACACGCGCATTAAAAGTATTTTCCGTAAAGCCGGTATCGACGCGTCTGACCTGAACAACTCCATCACACTCGAAACCGAGCCAGAAAAAGCCCTGGCACTTAAATTACTGCAATTACCCGAAGTACTCGAACAGGTTGCCCGTGAGGCCTACCCCCATGTGCTGTGTAACTATCTATTTGATGTCGCCAGCCTGTTTATGAAATTCTACGAGGCCTGCCCAATTCTTAAAGAAGGGGTAAAACCCGCCACCCGCGATAGCCGCCTTGCTATTGCTGCTGCAACCGCCAAGACCGTACAGCTCGGCCTTGACCTGTTGGGCATTGAGACCATGGAGAAGATGTAATCTTCTCATTCATAGTTTAATGACCAAAAAGCTCTTGGGGTTTCGATAAAAATAGTAATTTTCGAATCATGATTAGAAAGACTCGCGCACAGTGAACGGAGCATATAGTAATATGCGACTGAGCGAGCACGAGTCTGACGCCGTCAGGACGTGAAAAGTGCATTTTTATGGAATCCTGAATGCTTACAGACAAACTCAAAAAGACCATCCAGTCCGCCTACAGTGAATTTCTCACCAACCGTGAGCTAAAGGCACGCTACGGCCAAAAACTAATGATTGCTGATATCGCCAAAACCCTCGGCAACATCAGTCTGGATGATGAAGGCATTCGCAATAGCACTCCCGACAATACAGGCCACGTGTGTGTCGTAGAAGCGGGGACGGGTACCGGTAAAACCGTCGCCTACCTGCTCTCCATCATTCCTATTGCACAGGCACTCGACAAAAAAGTAGTGATATCCACCGCCACCATCGCTCTGCAAGAGCAGATTGTTAATAAAGACCTGCCTGAAGTACTGCGCCACAGCAATCTCTCCTTTAGTATCAGTCTCGCCAAAGGCCGCGGCCGCTATCTGTGCTTGAACAAGCTGGATAATATTTTGATGGAACAGGAAATAGCGCTTGACCCGAACCGCGGTCTTTATGAAGACGAGCTGCCCCAAGCCAGTGAACAATCGCTAAAGATCTACCAATCCATGATGGAGGCCATGGCGGCCAACAAGTGGGACGGAGACAGAGACAACTGGGCGGACGGTATAGAAAACGAAGACTGGTCACGCGTGACCACCGATCATCGCCAGTGTACTGGCCGTCGCTGCGCCAATGTCTCCAGCTGTAGCTTTATGAAAGCCCGCGAGAATCTCACTAACGTCGATGTCATCGTCACCAACCACGATCTGGTACTGGCCGACCTTGCATTGGGTGGCGGCGCCATTTTGCCAAAGCCGGAAGAAACACTGTATGTGTTTGATGAAGGCCACCACCTGCCCGACAAGGCCCTGAATCACTTCGCCAAAAGTAGCCGTATTCTGTCCACGAGCAAGTGGCTTGATCAGAGCATCAAACAGATCTCAGGAATCATGGGCAATGTCAGTGGCGCAGGCAATATCGACCGGTTCGGCGAGCAACTCCCCGCCGCACTACTGGACGCCAAACAGCAGCTCGACCATGCTATCCCTATGATTCAACAACTGGGTCAAACTCTCGACCCGAGCGATCACACACCACGCTATCGCTTTGATAACGGCGCTGTGCCAGCCGCCCTCCAAAAAGTCTCACTGGATATTAAACGCGCCTTTGAACGACTCACTGAATTACTGGGTAAAATGATTCGCGAACTCGAAGAATCGATGGAAGAAGCGCACTGCCCCGTACCTAAAGTAGATTTAGAAAACGCCTACCCCGTAATTGGCATCTGGCAGTCACGCGCGGAAGCAAACATGGAACTGTGGGCCAGTTACGCTATTCCCGACCCAACCGCGGGCATGCCCAAAGCGCGCTGGATCACCTTGATTGAAAGCCAAAACGGCATCGACTTTGAGTTGTGCTGCAGCCCTATATTGGCGGCCAAAACACTGCAAAACAGCCTGTGGAATGATTGCTGTGGTGCCGTCGTCACCTCCGCCACACTCACGGCACTGGGTAAGTTTGACCGCTTTATGATGCGCTCTGGCACACCCGCAGACACCACCTACAACATTGTTCCCAGCCCCTTTGATTACGCCAACGCCGGTGTCTTACAGGTGCCACCCCAAGCAGCGGAAGCCAACCCCGCCGCCGAACACACCCTATCCATCATTGATGCCTTGCCAGAGCTTTTAGACGACAAGAGCGGCAGTCTCGTACTCTATTCCTCCCGCCGACAAATGCTCGATGTTTACGACGCACTCCCCAGCGAGTGGAGAGACCGAGTGTTGGTTCAGGGCGATCGTTCTAAACAGGCCTTGCTCGACGAACATAAACAGCGCATTGATGATGGCGAAGGCTCTGTGTTGTTTGGGCTGGCAAGCTTTGCGGAAGGCGTTGATTTACCTGGTAATTACTGCACCCATGTAGTGATCGCCAAGATTCCATTTTCAGTACCTGACGACCCCGTCGATGCAGCACTATCAGAATGGATTGAAGCGAGAGGCGGCAATCCCTTTATGGAGATCAGCGTGCCTGATGCGGCAATTCGCCTGGTACAGGCCAGTGGCCGCTTATTGCGCACGGAAACCGATACGGGCACAGTAACGCTACTGGACAGACGCATCACCAGTAAGCGTTATGGTAAAGCGATCCTTAATTCGATGCCGCCGTTTAAACGTCAGCTAAACTAATTTAGACCTTTGCACCAAGTGACTGCTAATGACTGCAAAACATAAAAAAGTCCAACACGCCCTAACAGACATAGAGGCAGCTCTTAGTTCGCTGGGCTTATGGCAAACCACAGCACCCTCCCCTGATGCATTGGCCAGCACCCAACCCTTCTGCATTGATACCCTGACCTTTCCCCAGTGGATACAATTTATTTTTTTAGAACGAATGCAATATCTGTGCGAAGTAAAGGCCGCTTTACCAGAACAGTGCGGCATCGCCCCCATGAGCGAAGAATATTTTCGCCCACTGACACACAATGGTCAGGCACTCACACAATCCCTTTTGTATATTGACGAGATTCTCGCAGGCCATTGATATGGAATCCACAAAAGAACAACTTTCCCAACAACAAATAGCAGCCCTTCAAAGAGTCATCGACAAGCAAGCGATTGAAGACCTGCTACACGATTACTGCAACGCCGCCGATCGACGCAATTACGACAAGATGCGTACCCTATACCACGATGACGCCTGGGATGATCACACGCCTTTCTTTAACGGCTTAGCCAAGGACTTCATCGATCAATTGCCCGCCATTGGCGCACCGATGGAAATACTCCACCACAACATCACGACCACTAATATTCGCTTCGACCCAGACAACGCCAACCTTGCGCAGGGTGAAGTTTATATTCTCGCCTTTCATCAAATAAAAACCGACAACGGTCTAATGGATTTACTGGTCGGTGGGCGCTACCTCGATAAATACGAAAAACGCGACGAGCGCTGGGGCTTTAGCTATAGAACCATCGTCACCGACTGGGCTAATATTCATAATCCATCGCAAGTCGATTTAAGTGCGACCATGCTGCAAGGCTCAAAATTTGGACGCAAAGATAAATCTGACCCCTTATATTCCACTCTCAATCTTTTCAACGATTAACCGACCAAAGAAAAAGAGAAACCCATGGATATCTGGCAAACATTCCTTACCAAAGAAAAACTACCAGATACCTACCTAGACACCATAAACCAATGGTTTCGACCACTCGCCAAGACACTAACAGAAAACAAAAAGGATAAAAATAAACCACTTGTTGTCGGCATTAATGGCTGCCAGGGGTCAGGGAAAAGCACTTTAGCTAAAGCCTTATCGCTACTATTAACAAAAGAACATCAACTTAACAGCTGTATATTTTCCATCGATGATTTTTATTTGACCCGGCAAGAACGTATAGAACTCAGCGAAACCGTACACCCTTTATTAATAAGCCGAGGCGTACCAGGAACGCACGACACCAACCTATTAAAAACAACTCTTAAAAAACTATTATCAAAAGAAATTCCAGTAGAATTTCCACGCTTTGATAAAGCCATTGATGACCGTTATCCAGAAAATGACTGGCAAAAAATAACGCACTCCGTTGATATTATTATAATTGAAGGTTGGTTTACCGGCGCGGCATCTCAGAATTTTTTGGATTTAATTGAACCCATTAATACGCTGGAAAAAAATGAAGACAAAGACGGCGTGTGGCGCCATTTTGTTAACTGCGAACTAGAAAAAGAATATCAGGAAATATTTTCACTCATCGATGAGTTAATCATGCTTAAAGCGCCGAACTTCGACTGTGTTTTAGCGTGGCGAACAGAACAGGAAGAAAAGTTAAAAAACAAACATAAATCAGTACGAGTAAACTCGCGAACCATGAATCCACAAGAGATAGAACGCTTCATTCAGCACTTTCAGCGTATAACCGAACACTGCCTAGCCACACTACCCGCCACAGTGAACCACTGTTACAGTATGAATAGTCAGCGAAAAATAACCAAATATCACGCCCTTTAAAAAATTAAAATCTATAATCT
>JAUVQU010000110.1 GCA_030597965.1 Cellvibrionaceae bacterium | reverse complement strand
GTGCGCTGGGAATATTGTTGGGAACCAGAAGCGGGCAGCCCAGAAGCCGAACTTTGTGAGGTGTATTTAAAGCCTCAAGACTGGCTCGCATAAGCATTTTTACAGAGATATCTATGAACAAATATGCCGTTTTTGGCAATCCAATTGCCCACTCCAAATCACCGGATATTCATCGTGCGTTCGCGATTCAAACCGGCGAGGCGCTGACCTATGAAAAACAGTGGGTTGCTGAGGATGGGTTTGAAGCTGCAGCCAAGGTCTTTTTTGCAGAGGGCGGTTGCGGATTAAATATCACTGTCCCGTTTAAGTTGGATGCATTTTCTTTTGCCGATGCGCTTACCGAGCGAGCGCAAACCGCCGGTGCAGTGAACACTCTCAAGCGTGAAAGTGACGGCAGCATCCTGGGCGATAATACTGACGGCCAGGGTATGGTCAGTGACATTATAGATAATCATGGTTGGACAATATCTGGCAAACGCGTACTTATTTTGGGTGCGGGTGGGGCAGTGCGTGGAGTTTTACAGCCGTTGCTGGCGCAACAGCCGGAATCTGTTGTTATTGCAAATCGCACGGTCAGCAAGGCAGAGGCATTAGCAAAATCATTTTCCCAGTATGGCGCGGTTAAAGGCTGTAGTTTCGATGCCCTGCAAAGCCAGATTTTCGATGTAATTATTAATGGCACATCGGCCAGTTTGTCCGGCGATCTGCCACCACTACCAGAACAGTTATTAGCAGCCAACGCGTGTTGCTATGACATGATGTACGGAGCAGAGCCCACTGTATTTTTAGTTTGGGCGGACAAGCAAGGAGCGCAACAGTGCGCCGATGGTTTGGGTATGTTGGTCGGTCAGGCAGCGGAATCATTTCTATTGTGGCGTGGCGTTAAACCGGATACATCCCCGGTTATTAGTACACTGCGCGCGCAGCTATAAATCTGACAATGGTCGTTTTTTCAGGGCAAAAAATTCATCTTATCGCATTGTGCGACTCGTTTTTTGAGCTGTGTTTTAACAGTCAATCTGGTATCAACAAATTCGACCAGCAAACGCTCAAAGAAATTAACCAAGTATTGATTTTATTGTCTTCGACTGATGCACAAGGGCTGTTGATTAGCAGTGCTCAAAAGGTTTTTTTTGCCGGTGGCGATATTGATGAATTTGTTGAGCGTTTTGTATTGCCCGATGCGGAAGTACTGGGGCAGTTGCAGGCGTTTAATCAACCTCTGACAGGCCTCTCCCAATTACCCTTTCCAGTTGTTTGTGCAATCAATGGTGCCGCATTAGGCGGTGGCGTCGAAATTGCGCTGGCGAGCGATTATCGTTTGGCATTATCCGATATTAAAATTGGCTTCCCCGAAGTGTCGTTGGGTATTATCCCTGGCACCGGCGGAACGGTGCGCCTACCAAGATTAGTGGGTGTTGAGAATGCATTGCAATGGATTTGTTCCGGCAACATATTTCACGCGAGTGATGCGAAGGCTATAGGATTAATTGATGCGCTGATTGGCGATGAAAATCGATTAAAAAAAGACGCGCTCACTAAATTAAAAGAACTGGCGATTAATCCAGATACATGGAAAAAACATCGAGAAAAACAGTGCAGTAAAGTAGAGCCGTTATCGAATAAAGAGCAGGAAAAATATTTAAGTTCGCTTAGAAAGCAACACGCAGGCTTAACGCTTAATGCCAGAATAGCAGCGACAACGCTTATACAAAAGGCTGCCGGAAAAACCATGGAATCAGCGCTTGAGGAAGAACATCATGTTGTGATTGATTTAGGTAAAAGTGACGACTCAAAAAAACTTGTTCAAAAATTTATTCAATCGTGACTCCCTTAAAATTATCTATGATCTGGTTTTCTTTTTTTGACTCAGATTTTCTTGTGGCAACTATTATGAATGATATTTTTATACGGAAGATGACTTTTCTTTCTGGCAGAGGCTTCAAATAAAAAGGCCGCCTTTTAACGGCGGCCAAGCTAGGGACTTCACTTGGGAGAGTAAAGAAGGATTTTTAAAAAAATCATTCAGGCACGATTTCCCATGCGCCGTCTGCTTGCAAACAGGCCGTCCCGTAAGCTTGTTCTGTTTCGCCGCCAACAGTCACTTCCTGTTGGAACTCACGGCAGGTTAAACCGCCGGCACGGGTGCCTTGTTTGGTCGCGGTAACAGAGCCGTGAGTCGAGCCATCTTCCCAGTAGATAGTTTCACCAATTGGGGCGGTGGCGGCTTTAATTTGTGCGGCTTCGTGCTCACGCTGAGCCTCTTCGTTAATGTTATCTAACACCTTTAAAGTGATCGCAGTAAAGGCTAACCATTTATACGCATCGTGGTCGTTATGGTAGTGGCCGTAGCCCCAATATACGTGACCATACGGGCGAATAACGGTGACGTGACGATAGTTGCGATGGCGTGGAGCGACAATGATTAACTTGTGACCGTTGCGATGCTCATATCGGTGCTTTGGAATTTTGTGAACAGGCTTATGTCCATAGCGATCGTCGCGACGATCTTCCCTGAAATCTTGCTTTGCATCACGCATGTCTTCGCGGAAATCCTGTTTGGTATCGCGTTTATCTTTACGAAACGCCTGTCTATCGCCACCATCACGGAGGTCTTTGCGAGCATCGTGCATGCCTTTGCGATAGTCCTGTTTGGCGCCTCTATGATCTTCACGAAAATCCTGACGATTATCGCGTCGGTCTTCTTGATGATCGTTTCTGTGGGCCGCTTGAACGGGCACAGCAATTATCAGGCTTAAGAAAGTGGTCATTAATAAGATTTTCATAAAGGCCTCTGTTGGCTTCTCTTTAAGTTGGAGCGTATTTAAGCGCATTGAGCCTGAATCGATCCTGAATATCTGTAAATTTAAATTGGGCATAACAGCGCACCTTTTCTTTTACAAAAAATTGTTATGCAGTAAAAGGTGCGGAGTGGTTATGTTGCATTAATGGTTATGCCTGTAACTAAAGTAGAAATTATTGAACGGAGATATTCCGAACGCATAGCCATGATGTGATGGGCGAACATATCCGTAATGGCGCGGATAGTTATAACCGTGTGAATAACGACGGTTGTATCTATGCCCTTGACGATGGTGAGCGCTGGAGTGAGAACGAATATGAGCAGACCGTTTATATGAGCGATGTGCGTAATGATCACGCCCGTGGTCTCTACGGTCTACGCGGTAATCCCGCCTGTGATCTCGCTGGCTTTCCCTATGTTCTTGCTTGTCCCCACGGTGCTCACGGCGGTCGTCTTTCCGTTCGGCGTGTGCGGGCATGGCGACAACAGCGGCCAGGACGATGGTGGTTAATGTTGCGGCTAATAATGTTTTCATGTGACACCTCTTGCTTAACGCTTTTGTTGATTACAATTGCATTAAGCCTGAGGGGGGCTGAATCTTTGCTGAATGAAAATTGAGCGATTTAAGTTATTTTTCTTCCAGGTATTGGTTCTTTAGCTTTGCGTAATTTCCAGCGGTATAGGTAAAGAAGTTCATTTCCTTTTCGCTTAGGGGGCGAATCTTCTTACAGGGGCTGCCCAAGTACAAATGGCCACTTTCCAGGCGCTTCCCGGGGGGCACTAATGTGCCCGCGCCAATCACCACGTCATCTTCAACAACGGCGCCATCCATAACCATCGCGCCCATACCTACGAGTACACGGTCCCCAACCGTGCAGCCGTGTAATACAGCGTTGTGACCAATGGTGACGTCACTGCCAATGATCAATGGCCAGCCATCGGCATTAAAGGGGCCTGCGTGTGTGATATGCAATACAGAGTTATCTTGCACGCTGACTCGGTCGCCAATGCGAATACGGTGCATGTCGCCACGAATAACGGCAAAGGGCCAAACGGAACAATCTTTTCCCAGCACGACATCGCCAATGACTCGGGCGGCGGGGTCGATATAAACGGTTTCATCAAAAGTAGGCGTGATGTCTTGAAATGCGCTGACAGAAAAACTCATCGTGAATCCTTTTTTGTTGGAGCGCCAATAGGCTGGTCGCCCGTGGCGGTGTATCATGGCGTCCATTATGGCACCGCTGATACGTGATTGCTTATAGACTTTATATAGATATTGTTAAGGCTCATCTCCACTAATGACAAACCCTCTCATGACTTCTACACCTCGGCCCCCGTTCTCTGAAATCGACATTGAGCACATTCAGCCGGCTTTACATCAAGTGCTTGATGGGTGCCGCACTGCCCTGAAAGACGCCGTTGATCGCGCCCAACATACAGCACCAACTTGGGATAGTTTGGTGGCACCGCTCGAAGAGCAGGACGACAGGCTCAATAATATGTGGTCACCGGTATCCCATTTAAACGCGGTGAAAAACACGGAGGCGTTACGTGAGGCTTATACCGCAGGCATAGCAGAATTGACGCGCTACAGTACCGAGGTGGGCCAGAATCATGAGTTGTACAGTGCCTATGAACAGTTGGCAGAAAGTGCTGAATACCAAAATCTAAGCCTTCAGCAAAGGAAGGTGGTGGACAATGCGCTCAGGGATTTTAAGTTAAGCGGTGTAGCCTTGCCGGGAAATAAGAAGCGACGTTTTGCTGAGATTAAAGAGCGACTGTCTGAGTTAGGCACGCAGTTTTCCAACAACATACTCGATGCCACGCAAGGCTGGAGTAAATTTGTTACTGAGGGTGATTTGGCGGGCCTGCCCGACAATGCGCTGGCGCTGGCTAAGCAGACGGCTGAGCAGCGAGGGGAAGCGGGCTACGCGCTGACACTGGATATGCCGTCTTATCTCGCGGTGATGATGCACGCGCAAAGCCGAAATTTGAGAGAAGAAGTTTACCGGGCCTATGTTTCTAGAGCATCGGAGATCGGTCCCAATGCGGGCGAGTGGGATAACTCGGCATTGATAGAAGAAACCTTGGCGCTTCGCCATGAATTGGCGCAGCTGTTAGGGTTTGAAAATTACGCGGAGCGATCACTGGCTACTAAAATGGCGGAGTCCTGTGATCAAGTGGAGGCTTTTTTAGTAGAGCTGGCAGAAAAGAGTAAACCGGCTGCCGTAAAAGATTACGCCGAGCTGTGTAATTTTGCTCAATCCATCGATGGTTTATCTGAATTGTTGGCGTGGGATTTGGCGTATTACAGTGAGAAATTACGCGAGCAGACGTATGCGATCTCTCAAGAAGAGTTAAAGCCGTACTTTCCTGCCGATACGGTGGTTGCCGGGATGTTCGCCGTTGCTCAACAACTGTTCGGCATAGATATTGATAAGGTCGAAGCGGACGTTTGGCATGAGGATGTACGCTTTTACCAAATCAAACGCGCCGGCCAGGTGATTGCTGAATTTTATTTGGATATGTTCGCTCGTGACAACAAACGTGGCGGAGCGTGGATGGCGGATTGTCGTGTGCGTCGTATGCGATCGGTCGATGGCGCTAGTGAGCTGCAATTACCTGTGGCGTTTTTAACCTGTAACTTTACGCCCCCGGTGGGTGATACCCCTTCACTGCTAACCCACGGTGAAGTCACCACCTTGTTCCATGAGTTTGGCCACGGCTTGCATCACATGCTGACAGAAATTACGGCAGCTGCAGTAAGTGGCATCACTGGTGTGGCCTGGGATGCGGTAGAGCTTCCCAGTCAGTTTTTAGAAAACTGGTGTTGGGAGCGCGAAGTGATTCCAATGATCTCTGGTCATTATGAGACTGGTGAGCCGTTGCCGGAGTCACTGTTGAATAGCCTGTTGGCGGCCAAAAATTTCCAATCGGCCATGCAAATGGTCAGACAGTTGGAGTTTTCATTGTTCGATTTTCGTTTGCATCGCAACTATTTATCCGGTGAAAGCGTTGATGTGCAAAAAGTGCTGGACGATGTGCGTCATGACGTGGCGGTGGTTATTCCTCCGAAATTTAACCGTTTTCAAAATAGCTTCGGTCATATTTTTGCGGGTGGCTATGCGGCGGGGTACTACAGTTATAAGTGGGCAGAAGTCTTGTCCAGTGATGCCTACTCCAAGTTTGAGGAAGACGGTATTTTTAATGCCGAGACTGGACAGCAGTTTTTAGAAAGTATTCTTCAGCGCGGCGGTTCGGAAGATGCCATGGCTTTGTTTAAGCGCTTTCGAGGCCGAGAGCCAAATACAGAAGCCCTGTTGCGTCATTCAGGTATTGTATAAAGACGGCTCAAGAATTAAACCTTATCGCTTGTAGGAGCTTGCCTTGCAGGCGAATGCTTAAATATAGACAGGTGCACAATGAGTTTTTCAGAAAAAAAGCGTTTTATCGCTGGCGCGATCTGCCCCAAGTGTTCGGCGATGGACAAGATTGTCGCCTATTCAAAAGAGGGTAAGGATTACCGCGAATGTGTGAGTTGCGGTTATTCCGATGAGATGCGCTTTCAAAATAATACGCAAGAGTTGGACACGCGGGTGAATCAGCCGGAAGAAAAAGTAAAGTCGGAAACCCAGGTGCTGCAGTTTACTCCGCCAACGGGTAAAAAGGATTGATTGAGCCTGGGTGGGTCGTCCCGTCCTATACCTTCCTAGCTTGCCCCTAATGCAACTTTTTGTTTTTTGGTTCGGGTTTTTTGATCTCGTTATGTGTCGGGGCCTTGTCAAATTCAGGCACTGAAAAATCCAGGATAATATCCACACTGTCGGCCAAACAGGGCCATTTTTTCAGATCTTTATTCCAGTTGTCACGACTACGATCGGCCATGAAACCCTGTAGTGGCGCTTGCTGCAAAATATTGTCATGTGACAACAGCTGCTCAAGGGAATAACACACGGCAGTATCCAGCTGATTAGCAAACTCCTCACCAATTAAATAGTGAGCGACGAGATTGGCTCGAGTCATATCTATTGGTGCTAGCGGCGTACCATTGGCATTGATACAACGATCGTTTACCTCCTCCATCAGACGATGAGCCAGGTAGGCTTCATCCAGCAGAGCGTCCAGCCCAAGATGATCGGCAATAACCTCCGGAGGGCTTAAAAAATAGTCTTTAGCAATATTGAGAAACACTTCAATAGGATCATTAACGCTGGTCTTATCAATGATGCTGCTAAAGGCCTCAAGGCAGTCGGGTACGTGTTTAATATATCGATGAACAAAGTGTAGCAGCGCTTCTGCGGCACGATCTTCTGGCAGGCGGATTGCATTATGTAGCGTTGGGATAATTGCTCGTAAACGCCCAGCCATGTGATGGCTTTGCTGCTCGAGAACAATGGCAGCACTGATGGTTTTTCGAATCTTAAGGATGTCGCTATTGTTCATGGCATTGTAGGCAAGAAGCTCAGCGTGAGGCCGTGTTTGTAAGTTTAAGGGTCTCTTTGAAGATAACTCAAAAACGTCTAAATACAAGGAAACGGAGAATATTTGGTGTGAACTAGACGTGATCCTAGCCGAATGTTATGCGCTCTAATCTAGGTAGCCATAGGCCAAGACCCCGGCTCAAGTTTAGGAGGGTAAAGGCAAGCCATAAGCCCTGATTGTGCCAGGGTTGTAATAACCACGCCCCGGGTAAAACGATAAACACCACGTTCACGAGCATGGTGTTACTTATTAAATTTGATACACCAGCAGCCAGGCCATCGCTCAAACCGCCGCATGGGGCAATTTCTTTCACTGGGCGTAGTTGAGGCGCATAGGGCTGGCGAGGTTATTGAGCATGGGGGGTATTTTAACGCGAATCATACAGGGCTAAAAATTAGTGCGATTTTGGATGGTTTTTTAATGCCAAAAAGC
>JAUVQU010000179.1 GCA_030597965.1 Cellvibrionaceae bacterium | reverse complement strand
TTTCTACTTTTGAAGGGCCTGAAGAGTAATCCCTCTCCCGTCATTGCGCCAAAAGTAGGGGTTTTTAAGCCAGCGTAGTGCGGGAATCCAGAGCGGCTGGCATCTTTCTTCGTTGATAGATTTCTTTCGCTCTTCCTAAGCGAGTTACTTTCTTTTGCGTGGCCAAAAGAAAGTAACCAAAGAAAAGGCCACCCAAACAGATTGCCCTTCGGGTTCACTGCGGTGCTCAATTTTTTGAAGGCCTGCGGAACTCGCTTCGCTCAGACAGTCCTCGGCTTACTCTTCAAAAAAATTCCGCTCCTCGTCAATCTGCGATGGGGATATGGTGCCAGCTCAGAGTGCGGGGGCTCTTACCTCGTCATCCCCGACTTGACCGGGGATCCAGAGCGGTTACTACTTGCTTCCGCTTATGGTTTTATAGTTACACCACACACAGCCACTTATTACGTTTAAGCTTTTCTCTTTCAGCGGAATTTAAATTAGAAATATCATGGGCGATCAACACATAGCTGAAACCCCTCAAGCACTTGATACCATTATCTCCGATACCAAAACTGGATCATTCCTTCGTGCGCTCGCCGCCACTAAACCAAACAGTAAATTTCTGGAGATGGGGACAGGCCAGGGCTGTCGGCTGCGAGTGGCTTGAGAAAAACCAAGAACGACAGTGCGACTTTATCTTCGCCGACGCATGGCCTGGTAAATTTTCACATTTAGATTGCGCTCTTAATATGCCCGCCGTGGGTGGCATTTATCTTATAGACGATTTACTGCCACAAGATAACTGGCCAGAAGGACATGCGCCACGAGTGCCAGTATTGATGCAAGAACTCGAAAGTAGGAAGAATTTAGTGTCGGTGCGAATGACATGGGCATCAGGTTTGATACTGGTGACGAAAAAGTTTTGACCCATGGCCACTTCATCCTCTTCGACACTATAACGTTATGATGTTATAGTGCTTCCATGTTTTTTAGGAGGTGCTTATGAGCAGTTTATCCAAACGGTCCACCGTCTACTTTGAGCCTGATGTTCATCAGGCATTACGCTTACGCGCGGCGTCAACACATGTGTCTATTTCAGAACTTGTTGATGAGGCGGTTCGGATGTTGATGAGTGAGGATCAACAAGATATAGCCGCATTTTCAGAGCGCATCAATGAACCTGAAATCAGCTATGAAGCTCTGCTTAATGATTTAAAGAAACATGGCAAAATATAAAATCACGTTCAAAAAATCTGTAGCAAAAGATCTTCGAAGCATTCCATTCAAGGATGTCGCTCGAATTTTAGAGCGTATCAATACGTTGGCCGATGCCCCAAGAATGGAAGGGTGTGTGAAGCTGGCAGCGCAGGAACATTATCGCGTTCGTCAGGGCTTATATCGGATTGTTTATGAAATTCGAGACGAGGTGTTAGTGGTACATGTGGTTAAGGTTGGTCATCGCTCAAGTGTTTATAAAAGCAGCTAACATCACACCCTGTCGGAGACGGCCGATATAGACTCTTTTCCCGTCACGCCGCACTTGATCCGGCATCCAGAGCGGCTGGTATCGCTCTTCGTTTATGTATCTTTTCTTTCGCTTAGCGAGAGCGAAGATACAAACTCTGATTATAAAAAATAAACTACTCTGGCCTCCGCCAAAGCCAAACCGCAACAATCAACAAAAATGCATTCAAGTGCGCACAGACAAGTACCGACAATCCAGAAAACCACACGAGTGTCGCAGAGATCACCATAAAGACAGTGGCCATCCATTTCGCTTTACGAGGAATGGCTCGGCGTTCACGCCATTCTTTTATCATCGGGCCGTAGTGGATGTGATTCAATAGCCAGCGTTCAAGTCGTGGCCAACCTTTGCCCGCCGCCCAGGCTGCGAGTAGGTAGAAGGGAACGGTGGGCAGCCCTGGCAAGAGGATTCCAATGCTCCCGAGCACCAGTGAGATTAGAGCCAGAGTTCTCCAGAGTACGAGACGGAGTAATGAGGTCAAAACTTTCTTCCCGTTGTCTTTGCGTAATTAAAACTCAGACTTCTTAAACTGCACCAAACAAAATAACCCTGCAGCAACCAAAACACTCGATGGCCCCGCTGGGGTGTCGTAGTAAAATGATAACCCCAACCCTCCAACAATAGAAACAATGCCTAACATGCTGGCGAGCACTGCCATTTGTTCGGGTGTTTTGCTGAGCCTTCTTGCGGCGGCGGCGGGTACGATTAAGAGTGCGGTGATTAATAATACGCCGACGACTTTCATGGCGACGGCGATGACCAGTGCCATCATTAACATCAAGGCGGCCTTCACTTGCGTGACGGGGATGCCTTCTACTTTGGCGAGTTCTTCGTGCACGGTGATGGAGAGCAGCGGTTTCCAGAGCCAGGACAGTAGCGGTAACACCAGTGCGCAAGTTGCGCCGATTAGGTAGATGTCTTCCAGGTTGGCGGCGAGCAGGTCGCCGAATAAATACCCGTACAAATCAATGCGGCCTTCCCCAAAAATAGCGACCATTACCAGACCGAGGGCAAGGGTGGTGTGGGAGAGTATGCCGAGTAATGTGTCGGTGGCGAGTGCGCGGTTGTTTTGCAGTGCGAGCAGTACAACCGCTAGCAACAGGCAGCAAACGATGACGGCTAGGTTGATGTTAATGGACAGTATTAAGCCAAGGGCTACGCCGGTTAATGCCGAGTGGGCGAGGGTGTCACCGAAATAGGCCATGCGTCGCCAGACGACAAAAGAGCCGAGCGGCCCTGCCATCAGCGCAACGCCGGAGCCAACCGCTAAGGCATAAAGAATAAAATCTGGCATGGTTTGTACCCTAGTGGCTGCAATTGTCGGTATGGATGTGTTCGGAACGTTTGAGCTCATCACCTTTCAGCACATCGCCGTGCATATCGTGATCGTGGTCGTGATGGTGTGTGTACACGGCGACGCCGGAGACGGCAGACTGGCCGAACATCTCAAGGTAGGCTGGGTCAGCACTTACGCTCGAAGGGTGCCCGTGACAACACACGTGTTGGTTGAGGCATATAACGGTATCGGTTGCCGCCATCACTAAATGTAAATCGTGCGAGACCATTAAGATACCGCAGTTGGTTTTATCGCGGATATCTTGAATGAGCTGGTAAAGTGCCGTCTGCCCGACAACATCGACGCCTTGTACGGGTTCGTCCAGAACCAATAAATCAGGCTCGTTCAGCAGCGCGCGCGCCAGTAATACTCGCTGTGTTTCACCGCCAGACAGTTTATGCATGGGACTGTGTTTGAGTTTTTCCACGCCGGTGAGAGACAGAGCCTCATCAATTTTTACGCTGCTGCCGGAGCCTTTGCCAGTGAGTGCTAAGAATCCTTCAACGCTGAGCGGCAGGCTGGCGTCCAGATACAATTTTTGGGGCATGTAGCCAATAGACAGTGAAGGTGTGCGTTGTACGCTTCCTTTGGTTGGCTTTGCCAGGTTAAGCACGAGCCGAACGAGGGAGGTTTTACCTGCGCCATTGGGGCCGATGAGTGTGACGATTTCACCGCGATGAATATCTATATCAACGTTTTGCAGAATCTGGCGGCCGCTTAATGTGAGCCCCAGTTGTTTACCGCTAATCAATAAGTTGCTGTTATTGGTCATGTTGCCCTCCCGTCTCACGACCCTTGCTTCCAGCCTCACTACAGAGCTGGCAGAGGCCAACCACTTCAATGGATTGTGTTTTCATTTTAAAGCCGAGCTGTTTGGCTATTTTGGTCATGTTATCGTTCTGCTGTTCCGCAGAAAACTCAATCGCGATGCCGCAGTCTTCGCAGATCATGAAGTTATTGCCGTGCTGTTGGTCTGGGTGGGTGCAGCCCACAAACGCGTTGAGCGAATGAATACGATGAATGAGCTGATGCTCAAGCAGGAAGTCTAAGGCGCGGTAGATTGTTGGCGGCGCGATGCGGCGCGTGGATTCGGCGGACAGCATGTCCATGAGAGTGTAGGCGCCCAGTGGTTTGTGGCTTTGCCAGATCAGCCGAAAGATTTGCTCACGCTGCGGTGTTAATCGTAAGCCTTGCTCTGAGCAGTAGGCTCTGGCTTGGGTGAGCGCGGTTTCAATACACTGCTCGTGGTTATGCTGCTGTGATGCGACGGGTGTGGGCGAAGCCATAATCTAGTACTCGCGGAATCCGGAAATAAACAAGAGAGCCTACTTTTGGTACCTGAGAGCGAAATCATCTTTCACGTAAAGATCTCTGGCAATGGTATGTTATCATATAACACTTTGAGTGTTGCGGTGGGGTGGTTTGTGCGAGTTTGGCGGTTTAGTTCCCTACAGTTCTGTGCCTATGCAGGTCGGGCTCTGGGTGTTCTTGGGGTACTGGTCGGACGCAAGCCTGACCTAGGGCATGTTCTGGTGATATGGCTTTCATTCTGTGTGTTGCCGTTGACTGTTTGTGCCAGCGGGGACGTTAAAGAAGGACGTAGCGTAAGTGTTCTGGTCAGTGTTAAGCCTCTGGCGTTGATTGCTCAGGAATTAGTGGGCGAACGCGCCCATGTAGAGACATTGATTAGTGCTGGGCAGTCGCCACACCATTACAGCCTGACAGTAACGGATCGTCAAAAAATCGAAGAGGCGGATCTGGTTGTTTGGGTGGGGCCTGAGCTGGAGCGGTTTTTAGAGAAACCGTTGCGCTCGGCGCGCAATAGTGTGGCTTTGTTTGGCCTCACTTCACATGAAGAAGTGAAAGAAGGTGAGCACGATCATGGGGCAGAAACACACCCCTGGCTGGCGCCAGACCAGGCGGCGGCGATCGCTCAAACGATAACAGCAGAGTTAATAAAACAGAATCCCGAGGCTTCGGAGGGATACCACAATAACTTGAAGGGATTTCTTGCGTCTCTGGACGTATTGGATGCCCAGGTGATTGAGCAATTTCAGGATATCGAAGGCCAGGATAGCCGTTATGCGGTAGCGCACGATGCGTTTCGGGGCTTGACCGACCACTATCGCTTACCGGAGCCTTTTGTGCTTTCTGCCAATCCAGAGTTGGCCCCCGGTGCCCGTAAATTATGGCAGCTTCAGAAAGCGTTGCCGGCGGGAGCGTGTCTTCTGGTCGAGGTTGAGCATCATCGTCGCTGGGTGGACTCGGTCACGAAGAGCCAGAAATTGTTGCT
>JAUVQU010000184.1 GCA_030597965.1 Cellvibrionaceae bacterium | reverse complement strand
ACTGCAATCTGAATCTATTTATGAGGGATTAGTAAATGTGGGCTTAGTAAAATTCCATTGGTAATAAGTATCTCTCAGCATCATCTGACCTAATTCTTTATCGCGTGTTAATAATGCCACGGGGGTATCACCCAGCTCGGGGGAGGCATGACACCACTGCATCAGGCTTCCCAGTAAATCATCCGCCTCGTACATGTCGCTGGAAAAACAACTGACCCCCAGCAGTGCTGTTATTTCCTGACAGGCCTGTAACTGGAACGCTAATGCTTCATCGGGCAAGGCTCTGGATGCCTTGTAGTTCGGATAGAGCTCGTTGCGAAAACAACTGCCGAGGCTTTCATCAAAACAAGCAGCGATATAATTCGGTTGTTGGAAGGCTAAAAAATCCAATAAAAATCCGGTGTAACCGTAAACCGCTTCCGTCGGAAAACTTTCATCACGGCTGTGCCAACGCTCCGGCAAGGAAAAGTAGTAACGGAAGATATAGATTGAAGCATCGATCAAGCAAACAGGCGGCGCTCTCTGTTCTGACTTTGCTGGCTCTACAGGTTGGAGGATAGCCACTAGCGTAATTTCTCTAGCTCATAATGCGAAGAATTTAAAGGCTGAGCCACACCACTCCTATGTGAAAGCTCATCAATCAGTCTTTGCGAACGATCATTCAAGTGACCATTAAGATACTTTTGCAGCTGCTCAAATATAGCCGCTTTAAAGGCCTCACTGGCACCCAGCCCCGATTCGATATTATCCGCACTCACACGGAATGGCAGACCCGCCGCCACAGAAAAAATCCACTCCAATGCCTGAGGTTTGACCTCCACAAGCTCAAATTCAGACTGCTGCTCGACACTACGGCCATCCGGCGCATACCAATAACCGTAATCTTCTAACTGACGCCTCGCTTCCCCCGCCACACACCAATGAGCGACTTCATGCAACGAGCTGGCGACATAATCACGGGTAAAGACAATTCGAGCGTAAGAGGCTTGATCATCTGCAGGCAAATAAATAGGCTCACTGGCACCACCAATGAGGCGGGTGTTTAGCGATTTAGAAAAAAGGCCATCAAAAATTTCCACTACATCACCGTACGATAATGCTCTTCCATTTACAGTTGATGCGTTCATTTCAACAACACTCATCATCGAGAGCTTCCACCCTCAATACATTCAACCTGCCGTAATTGCTTATAATACTCAGCGGATAAAAAGCTTTCACCCGCCAGCAGATGTTCCAGATACCAGCGTTCAGGCTTTAGCTGGTTATCGATTAGCGCCTTATTGGCAATGTAGACCCATGCTGGAATAACGCCCTCTTCGGTTTGTATTTCAAACAACTCACGACTGTATAAACGAGGTGTCCCCTCAAAGGGGTCCATCTTGATGATTTCGCTGGTATGAGCCAGTTCATAGAGCACACCTTCCACAATGGAATTCCGCGCATAGACCACATTCGCATAGGATCTGTGCGGTGCCTCATAAGCCTTTTTGTTGAATTTCAAGGCCGAATTCCCAAGCGCTCCCGCCAGGGATCTGGTGACGTTCAAGCCTCTTTTGGACATCCGCGAGGCGTTCATGTTGGATCCATAAGCAAAATAATAGTTAGACATAGATTTGAGCTTATAAGTACCGGTTATTTAACGTTAAGCACAGTACCTTAAAGGTATTGTGCTTTCGATTCAGTCGCGATAACGTAGGGAGCACAGCCAGCGCCGCTGCGTTGTTATACACAAAAAGAGAGTACGAGACCTATCCACCATACGGCTTTATCAGGAGCTGCATTATGAAGATCTCAGAATCCGACCACAAGACGGAAAATGTGATTGAACTCTTTACTGGACTCCCCTACGACGCCACCAACAACCGTATCATCAGACTCGCTCCAGAGCTTGATGGACTCGAAATCCTCTACTCAAACGACAGCAGTGGCGAAGAATTCTACAGCCTGCGTCTTCTTTGCTGGGCTTTAAAGGCCAATGGTGATGTTGTCGGCTTAGTGCCCTGGCTGAATGACATCGTTTCTGCTCCGGAAATTAGCGACCCTTTAAACGGCAAGTTCGAGGGTTATTACGATCCCGGCATTGACTTAATCTTTAACGAAGCACCGATGCACAAGGTTATTGAGCTGGAGACAGCCGCTGAATACTACGAATACCAGTGTGACGAAGAGAATGATACCGTACAAGAAATCCCCGACACCATCGGTACACACGCTGTACTTTCCGAAAAAGGCAGCAACAGTATTTGCCTGGCGGAGGTTATCAGCTGGCGCCTGCATAACAACGGTATCGTCAGGGGCATGCTAGCGGAAGCCGATAAGGTACAAAACACGCCGATACTTTCTGGCGATGACTCTTTATACCCTGCGCAAGACGACGACAAATTCCGTTATTTTTTCCAGCACCAAATAGCCAATAAAATTAAAGCTGAAGATTCAGAAGCTCTGGCCGCAATTTCAGCTTTGGTGGACGACAACCAATAGCGGCACTTCGTAGAGGCTAAGCGCCTCTACGAATTAGATATACGTACTGCTCATTATCTTGGGTGTGCTCAAGTAACTCATGCCCTAAAAATTGACAGAACTTAGGAATATCACGCTCCGTTGAAGGATCTGTCGCCAACACCTTGATCACATCACCAGCCGCCGCATCACGCACCGCATTGTGCAGCAGCATCACAGGCTCAGGGCAAAGCAGTCCGCAGGTATCGAGTGTTTTATTTATTTCAATCATCATGGCATGCATTATCCCTCAAGTTATCAGCTGAGTCTCGCCTCTTATCAAGTAGCTCACTAACTTTCGAGCAGAACAAAATAGGCTTGCTACACTCAAAGAGTGATAACCTGAACAAGGATCTCGAATGAGAGCTTCGGTAAATCCCAACACTGCCCACACACACCAGCCCGATATGTTCAGCCGCGGCACAGTGAGGCTTACCTTTAAAGTTCTCAGACACACCTACCCTTCATTGGCCCTGAATGTTCGCAACCTACTGGGCACGAATGTTTCCCCCCAGCACTTTAGTTCGCTTTCCGAGCAAATCCATATTGACCTTGAAGAGCAACAAATTGAAAAAATTGTCGCCGCGCTTTACATGCTCAAAGAAAATGCAGGTAATGAAGCCGAGCAGGAAGGAGGCTACGCAATGCTCCTCCAGCTACTTATTCACGAATGGGGCTATCTTGATGACTGGCTATTTTCGCAATCGCAAATGACGCCCAAACCCTCCTCAAAAAGCAGCCAAATACATTAAATAGCATCCCTTTTATTTTACTGAGATAATCCTTCCACAACCTCGCTAAGCGAGGCTTTCTGTATCTGTTCAGCGTATCTGTAACTGATCAGATTGCGTTTCTTACGATCCAATAATTGAGCATATTGCATGGGCAAACGTAAAAGAAAGCGGTCCAATAGCACCAGCGAAAATCGTTATGATTTTCGCTGGTCATACCTAGCCCCTCAATACTGGTTGCTATGGCTAAGCTTTGCCCTGCTCTGGTTAATTACTCGCCTCCCCCTTTCCGTTGTTTTAAAAATTGGCGACTGCGTAGGACTGTTACTTTATAAGGCAGGCGGCTCTCGACGTAAGATTGGGGCGCGCAATATAGAACTTTGTTTCCCAGAGCTGAATGAATCCGAGCGTGAAGCCATGCTGTGCCAATGCTTTAAACATTGTGGGCATGGTCTATTTTTATCAGGCATTGTCTGGTGGAGCAGTAAGCAACGCCTACAAAAAATAAGCCGGATTGAAGGTATCGAGCCCTTACTCGAAGCCAAAGCCGCTGGAGAGAACATTCTCATGGTGTTTCCTCACAACACCAGCCTGGAGATATGCGCAGTAGCACTCGCAGAACACGTTAAATTCAATGTGTTGTTCAGGGTTAATGACAACCCCATGTGGGAATATGTGGCGGGTAAAGGCCGCTCGCGTCACAACGTCCGCCTCATACCACGCAAACAAGTCAAAGAGTTTCTCAGTCTCATCGAGACCGACGGTGTCGGCGCCGTAGCACCAGATCAAGACCTCGGTAAAAAGCGCAGTGTATTTGTGCCTTTCTTTGGCATTCAAACCGCCACCGTCCCCAGTGTCAGCGATTTTGCCAAGCAGACCAACAGTAAAGTAGCCTTTTTTGATTTATACATGGATGACGACAACACCTTTGTTGCTGCCTGCGACGGCCTTTTAGATAATTTCCCCAGTGACGATCAAATCGCCGATACCGCTAGGGTAAATGCTCTGCTAGAAGAATCCGTAAGGCGGCACCCATCACAATATCTATGGCTGCATCGACGTTTTAAAACAAGACCTGAAGGCGAACCCAAACTGTATTGATAGCATCTCTTAAGATTTACTGGGATAATTACGACCAAATTATCCCTAAACACCGAGTATTACTTTCTTATGATTAAAGTACTGATTGAACGCAATATTGCGATCGACATGGAAGCAACTTACGAGCAACTCTCTCGCAATACACTGCAACACGCCTACCAGGCGGATGGCTTTATCAATGGCGAGACATTCAAGGATATTCACAAGCCTCTTAAGCGCTTTGTACTCTCAAAGTGGCGCAGCACAGCCGACTGGAGCCGCTGGCATGCTTCCAGTACACGCAGAGAAATGATGAGTGAACTGTCTTTAGTGCTAAGCGAGCCAGAAAAATTCTCGATTCTAGAGAACGCCTAGCAAGTGACTCGCAGTACAAATTGAGCAACCTCATCGGCAAGTAATACTAGGTGTCCGGTATGGGTAAACCCAGATTTCACTCTGGGTTTCATATCGTGGTCACCGTCTTCCAGCCAACAAATTTCTATAGCCGGCGACAGCTCGTAACCTCCCACCTCCTCCAAATTACCTAACGCATCCCGCGTTCCCTGCACAATTAAGGTGGGCGCTTTAAGATCAGCCAAGTGTTCTGTGCGT